>CALFSV010000119.1 GCA_937916485.1 uncultured Paracoccaceae bacterium
GCCTGCGGTTGATTTCCGGCCGGGGCGCACTGGATGTCCTGATGGGTTACGTGGACAGTCGGCTTCAACCTGTGGGTGATATTGCCCCCGTCGACGAAGAGACTGTCGAGCGGTCACAATAACAAGAACTGGCGGAGTTTCAGTCGTAAGCCGGGACGATTAGCGGCAACAAAGCTACATTATTTGATTTTCTCGTTCCGTTTGCCATCAAATCGTCAGATTCCGGGCCAATGTAAATTACAACCTGACGGAGAGTTTTTGCTCATCTCCAGCGGGCACCCGCACCCTCTAAGAAGGTACTGGTCAACAAGATGAAGATTCTAGCTGTCGACGACGAACCGCTGTTTCTGGATGTGCTTATGCAATTGATGCGTAGCTGCAATTATCATGACGTCCATCGCGCTGGATCAGCGCGTGAGGCGATGGAGATTATTGAGTCCCAGGTCCAGCCATTCGACTGCTTCTTGCTTGATGTGCAGATGGAAGGAATGGACGGTATTCAGCTTTGCCGTCGGATCCGAGCCCTTCCCGAGCATCGGTTGACCCCAATTGTCATGATTACGGCCATGACGGAAAAGGCCTATGTCGATGACGCCTTTCTGGCCGGTGCGAATGACTATGTGACCAAACCGCTTGACCGGACCGAGGTCAAAGTCCGTATGAGCATGGTCAAGTCGATCCTGAGTGAGCGGAACCATGTAAAGCTACTCGCCAAGCAAATTGCGCGGTCAGAAGAGTCGCACTCAGCCGCGCGTACCTTTGATGAGCCGTTGATCCTCGAAGATGCTGAAAGCCTCACTCCCTTTACCACGCTCGAGAACTATCTGCTCAAGCTGGGTAACATGCGGTTATTCACCAGTATGGCCGTCGGCTTTCATATTGAAAACGGGGGCGACATTTATGACAAGTCGAGCGGCCTTGAATTTATGGACATCATGACCGACGCAGCCAGCGCTATTGCAGATTCGATCAAAGCCGAGAATTACCTACTTTCCTATGCGGGGAGCGGTGACTTTGTTGCAATTATTCCCCGGCTTTCCAGTTTTTCTGCAACAGTTGCGCAAGAACAGATAGAAGCCGGCCTCGAAGAGTTTCGTGCTATATATATGGAAGACGGCCAAGCCCTGCCGCGAATTCGTGTGGGTCGCCCCGCTACGACAGGGCTGCTCGCCTTTGGTGATCCAACCAGAATGATCCAGGACGCCATAAGTCGGGGCAGACAAGGGATTCCGAATACGCTACATTCTTCGGAACGTTTAGGTGTTCTTGGGGCATAGATTGATGAATTTGGGGTCGGAAGATGCAAAGCCTGATGTTGCAGAGGCAATGGCAGGGCTTAGGTCGCGGTTCATCGACAGTTTGGTCGATCGTATTTTGCATATGGAAGACCTTACCTCAGAGTTGCGTCGTACCGGGGACTACACGACGGCACTTTACGGTATAAGTGCGTCGGCGCATCGTATCGCCGGTGTGGCCGGAACCCTTGGATTTGGGGCGCTGGGCAGCAACGCACGAAAGCTGGAAGAAGCGATTACCGACGGATTGGCACAATACGAACCGCGCGAGACGTTCCTTCGCACGCGGACACAGCTGGAAGCCCTGCTGGACAGCCTTGAAGCTGTTCTGGAAACGGCCCCTTAGCTTCCAAGCACTTGCATCCAGTTCAAATTAAGAACGACAGCCGTCGGGTTAAATGCGCAACACCGCGCAGTCAGTTGTGGTTTCAAAAGGCCCTGGCGCCAGAACCACAGCCACAGCAGTGTTTGATAAAGGTCGTTGAACGGACCTTCCCGAACTGACTGCAAATTTCACCCTACCCTTGATTTCATATGACATACCTTAACGCCTTGGGGCCTTTGATGAATCTCTGGCCACATCGAAAACCGGGGATTTCCGCCACAAGCTATGGTTGTTGTCTTTGGGGGCTAGCCAAATCGGTCCAAAGTGTCTTTCTGTTGCCAATAATCAGCAAAATAGAACACGAAAACCCCTCGAAGAGTGAGATTCCGGACACATTATTGGCGAATTGTTATCCTAGCTTGCGCTGATCAATCTGCCATACGCAGACAAGGCCGTGATCCCGTGTAGTGTTACCAGGGTGAATGTTGCCAAGAACCGAGTGGATGAAAATGCGTGACCTGAAAACCATCCTTCCAGCTATCGCTCTTTGCTTGGCCGCGATTGCGGCAACGTTTGCTTTCCTGAATTTTCGTATCTATTGGATGACAGATGCCGAAGTTCATCGGCATCTCCCGGCTGGATTTCTGACCCATCAGGTCCTGTACAGCGTTGGCGCATCGCTTTGCCTGATCGCAATAAGTTATTCCCTTAGCCGTATCCGGAACGAACAATATGAAGATCTGAAGCACGCCGCGAACGATCGTCACGCTCGCGAGCTCGATTTTCACCAGAAGGCCATCAACACACATACAATCGTCAGCGTGATGAGTCCCGATTGCATCTTTCTTGAGGTCAACGAAAACTTCGTCGACGTCTTCGGTTATTCAAGCAAGGAACTGATTGGCAAGAGCCAGGCGATGCTTTACTCGCACCGACATCTCGATCCTGCATTCCAGGCCATCAACAAAACCGTGGCCGAGGGCCGGGTCTGGTCCGGCGAAGAAAAGATGCGCAGCAAGTCGGGCGAGATCATCTACGTTCACACCACGGTTATCCCGCAACACAACGATTCCGGGCAGCACGTCCGGAACGTCACGATGCGAACTGATGTTACGGCTGCCCGCAAAGCCGAGGCCGACCATTTCCTGACCATGATGCTCGAAGAGCTTCAGGACGAGGTCTACATTTACGACGCCGAGACGCTGAAGATCACTTATGTCAATCGTAGTGCTCAGGCACGTTGTGGCTGGACGCCCTCGGAGGCCCGCAAGAGCCGTATCACGGATACTGCGCCCAACTTTGATGAACGCATGTTCCGGGCCCACGTCGCGCCCCTGATCGCCGAAAAGGTACCAGTCGTGACGATTGAGGCGCTGCATCCCAAAGGCCCGGTAGAGATTGCAACCCGCCTTATGACTGGTCTGGACGATAAGAAGTTGTTCGTGTCGGTCCTGCGCGACATCTCGTGGCGCAAGCAGGTCGAGAAGGCGAAGATGGAGTCTGTTTCGGTCGTCAGCCACGAACTGCGAACCCCACTTACCTCGATCAAGGGGTCACTTCGGTTGCTTCAATCGGGCGTGCTCGGAGAGCTAAATCCCAAAGTCAAATCCATCATCGATATCGCTTCGCGCAATAGCGATCGGCTGCTAATGGTGGTCAACGATATCCTCGATCTCGAGAAGATCCAGGCCAACAAGATGGATTTTGAGATGGAGCCTCTGGATCTGTGCAGTCTTGTGACCGAGGCGGTCGAGATCAACCAGGGCTTTGCCGATGAACATGGTGTGACCTTCCACACCATGCTTCCTGAAGAACCTGCAATGATACGGGGTGACGCTGATCGCTTGATGCAGGTCATGACGAACCTGATGTCGAACGCCGTCAAGTTTTCTCCCACCGATGGTATCGTGACTCTTACAGTGCGCCAGAACGCTGGTTACTGGCGTGTGTCGATCCGCGACAAAGGGCCGGGGATCCCGGAAAAGGCCCGTAGCACGCTGTTCAAATCCTTTGCCCAAACCACACCTATAGATGGGCGGAAGCGTGAAGGAACCGGCCTTGGCCTCGTAATTGTAAAAACCATTCTCAAGTTTCACAGCAGTGTCATTGATTTCAGAAGCGAAGTCGGCGTTGGAACAGAGTTCTTTTTTGATGTTCCCGCTCATGTTGAGTCAGCCGCCAAACGGCCTCGGCTCGCAATGGTTAAAGAAAGCTGATGCTTGAAGTTATTCCGCCGACGCCCGAGCAGTCGGCCTCCAATAAGGAGCAGGACATGTCCCTTTCCCGAATACTACATGTTGACGACGACGAAGACATCCGGACAATCGTGCAACTGGCCCTCGAAGTGGTCGGAAGCTTTGACGTCATGCAGTTCAGCAATGGCCACGAGGCGGTCGCGGCGGCCCAAGGCTTTGCGCCGCAGCTTTTGCTGCTTGACGTCATGATGCCCGAGATGTCCGGTCTCGACGTCTGGAAATCCATCATCGCCATGCCTGGACTTTCCCATGTTCCGGCTATCTTCGTTACTGCCAAGGCAGAAGACGAATTTTCGCGAGGCCTTGTCTCCGACGGCGCTTTGGCAGTGATCACCAAACCATTTGATCCTATGACCCTTGCCCAGGACGTTAACGACATCTGGGAACGGGCCATGCGCAAAGCGGGCTAAGGGGCAACCTTACTGCATACCAAACAGTCGCTTGCGCCGATCGATGATGCCCTTTTCAAGACAGCCGTGACCGAGCGGGGTCAAGGGCATTCCGATACCTACGAATTGGGCTGACGAAAGGTCCCGCCCCTCCCTTAACAGAGAGGGGCGAGACTTTTCGTCGTTGGCTATGCCGCGATTCCCGGCAAGCCATTGTTCTAAATATCAATTTATCTCAAATTGTCGCCGTTTACCAAAAATTAAGGCTGAGCAGAGAATCTGCAAAGGAGGCCATGGCTGAAATCGGTGGATCTGGTTCTTCCTTGGACTTCGTACATTGACTTCAAGTGTCTCAGGTTGCCGTGTTCCGAAAGTAGTCCAGTTATGAGTGATGTCGCGCCAGTTCCAGTTCTGCCCATCGCAAACGAGGGTCGCATTCTTCGCACCACGCAGGACAACGGGCCTGCCTTTCTGGCCGGGACGGCAAAGCGTCTGGTGGATATTGCACTAGCCCTCTTTCTAGCACCCATCCTGCTCCCGTCGATAGCGACGCTGTGGTGCCTGGCCCGTCTCGATGGCGGGCCGGGATTCTACGGTCATGTTCGTGTTGGTCGGGGCGGCCGGATATTCAAATGCTGGAAGGTCAGGTCGATGGTTCCGGACGCAGACGTGCGGCTTGCCGATCACCTTGCCGCAGATCTCGAAGCCGCGGCCGAGTGGGCCCGTAACGAAAAGCTGACGTTTGACCCCCGGATCACCCGATTTGGGCATTTCATCAGGATAACCAGCCTGGATGAGCTTCCCCAGATTTGGAATGTTCTTAAAGGAGAAATGAGCCTTGTTGGCCCCCGTCCTATCACAGCGGCCGAGCTAGGACGCTATGGGCCGAACGCCGATGCCTACCTTGACCTGAGGCCGGGGATAACGGGCCTTTGGCAAGTGTCTGGTCGAAACGAAACGACCTACGAGGAACGGGTTACATTGGACGTACATTACCAGCGCTCGGCCAGCCTCGTTATGGATGCCCGAATCCTCGCCCGGACCGCTTTGGCAGTCCTTAGAGGGACGGGTCGATGAGACTGCTCAAATACACTCTCCACCAGAACGCTAAACCGCAAGCCAAGTACGGAGACTTACGCATGAAACTGATAACGTGGTTCCTTTTAGCGGCCCTTTCTGTGGGAACGTCCAACGCAATCGCCCAGGGCGTTGAGCCGCCGGCCGCCCCGCCATCGCAACTGCCTGTCCCGGTGCAAGGTTTGGAAAGCATCCTCTTGCCTCCCCCGAATCCCCTGTTTGCCGGCGCATTGAACCTTGGACCGCTACTAGTCCCGGCTGCGACGTTTCTTGGTGTGACCCAGATCATCCAGCTGACGCGGGACACTGCGGCCACGGTAAACACGCCAAACTAGGTGGAATAGAGCCGGAATGGAGCATGCGCAGTCGCTGCTGTCTAACAGGCCGCGATGCCTAGCCGGATCAGCTCTGAACCCTTAATGCGGTATAACCCGTTCGCCTTAAAGCGGCCGGTTTCCATATACCAAGTCCTCAGCGGCGGGGGATAATGAGCGGCAATAATGCCTGAGAGTTCGTCAAAATCCTCCGGGCTGAGCTGTCGGTTCATTGCCCATGGTCCATGAAACCCGAAAGTGACGTGTGGTGTCGTACAGATGTTTGTCAGCCCCAGATACAAGGTACAGGTCGAATAGCAGGCGCCGCCATCTATGCGAACGGACTGCCCAGCAGCCTCGATCCTGCTTAGTTCAACCAGGCGCCGCCAGATGAAGCCTCCCATATCATTTCGCACCACAATTTCCCCACCGGTCGTCTCGGCGCTGCTGATCGTCGGTGACAGCGGCGTCAGGGCAAAGGCCAGCACGCCGGTCGCCAACAAGTGTCTAAGTTTGCGCCCCAAGCGCCTGATTAGGCGAAACGACACCGGTCGCCGCAGTGCGCCAGGTCTGCTTTTGTTCATGATCACACCCCAATCCATGCGGATCGGGCGTTACCCCAACCACGCCCCAAAGATCCCCCACCGGACCAAGGTGCCAAACAGGGGTAACTGGCTCGTTAATGGCCGGTCTTCCGTCGCTGGTAACTCTTTAAGATTTGCGCACAAACTTGGGGTTTTTCTTCAGGGGATCGGTCGCTGCGAAACGAACAATGATCGGACACAGGGCGGCACGCGTGGCTTCTTGAAAGTCTTTGGGCCGCTTTTCGCTTCGGCAATATTGCCCTTCTTGCTGGCGCTGGGCGCTCCGGTTCGGGGTGAGGGTCTATCGATCTACGGAACACCCGGTCTGATCGATATGCCGGGTGCTGCGGCGATGCCGGATGGGCAGTTTGCCCTGACAACAAGCGGTTTTGGTGCGACGCTGCGCAACACTCTCAGCTTTCAGATCATGCCGGGCGTCCTGGGCACGTTTCGCTATTCGGTGATCGACGAATTCCTCGGCGAGGGCTCTACCCTTTATGATCGCAGTTTTGACCTCCACTTTACGCTACTACAGGAAACCGCGACCCGGCCAGGGTTGTCCTTTGGGCTGCGCGATTTTGGCGGCACCGGGGTCTACAGCAGCGAATATCTGGTGGTGTCAAAGGCGATATTGCCAGGCTTTCGCGTCACGGCCGGACTCGGTTGGGGCCGGCTGGGTGAGCGAAACGGCTTTCGAAACCCGTTTGCACAGGTGTCAGAGGCCTTTGAAAACAGACGGATCGCGTCCGCAGGCGGGATCGCAACGACGGGCCGCCTTGATCCCGACGTCTGGCTGAGAGGTGACGTGGCGTTGTTCGGAGGCGTGGATTGGCAGGTCACCGAAGGTCTGTCGCTTGTGGCCGAATACTCGAGCGATCCGTACTCGGGCGAGACCGAGAGAGGTTTGATCGACCAAAAGTCGCCTTTGAATTTCGGTCTGCGCTATGCCTTTTCAAATGGGATCACACTTGGTGCCTATTCGCTTTATGGATCCGAAGTTGGGGCGGCCCTGTCCTTTGTGCTGGATCCCAAGACACCCGCCGCACCGGGGGGGGTGGAAACAGCGCCCGCCCCGCTAATACCACGTGATGCCCTGCCGGCACACGGGCCGGTTAACAACCTTAGACGGACCATAGAGGCAGGTCTGGCCGACCAGGGCCTCATTCTGCGCGGGCTGGTCGTCGAGGGGTCGCAGATCGGCATTTCGGTAGAGAACAACACCTGGCCGGAACCTGCCCAGGCCGTTGGCCGGGCAGCGCGCGTCCTGTCAAACACTTCACCCGCCGAAGTGACGGACTTTGCCGTGACCTTTGTCGCCAATGGTGTCCCGCTTTCAACGGTCAGCTTGAAGCGTGAGGATCTGGAGGCCCTCGAACACGATATTGACGGCGCCTGGCGGTCCCGTGCGCGGGCGGGGATCGAGGATGACACCATCGTTTCGCCAGTCTCGCTCGGCCCCCGATTTAGCTATGGGTTGGGCCCCTATGTCGATTTCAGCTTTTTCGACCCGGATAGCCCCGTGCGGGCGGATGCAGGGCTTCAGCTCTTGGCCAGTTACAGCCCATCCCCGGGATTTGTCGTGACGGGCCGGGTCAGTCAGCCCCTTGTCGGCAACGTTGGCGACGCCATTCGCGTGTCCGACTCGGTTCTGCCGCATGTGCGGTCCGATGCTGCGCGCTATTCGGGTGGATCGGGTATCGAGCTGAACGAATTGACCGCAGCCCAGTTTTTTCGCCCAGGACGGAACCTGTTTGGCCGCGCCACCCTTGGTTACCTGGAGCCGATGTTCGCAGGTGTTTCGGGCGAGATGCTTTGGCGGCCGTTGGACAGTCGTTTCGCCCTTGGGGCTGACCTCAACTATGTCTGGCAAAGGGATTTTGACCAGGGCTTTGGCTTTCAGGACTATAGCGTGCTGACCGGTCATGTCTCGGCTTATCGGACACTTGCCAACGGGTTCGAAGGGCAGGTCGATGTCGGTCGATACCTTGCCGGTGATTATGGGGCGACCTTCCGGCTCGACCGTCGCTTTGGTAACGGATTTCGGGTCGGCGCTTTCTTTACCTTAACCGATGTGTCGTTCGAAGAGTTTGGCGAAGGCTCTTTCGACAAGGGCATCGTGGTCGAGGTCCCGCTGTCGTGGCTGTATGGCACCGCAAGGCGGGACAGCGTGACCCAGGTCATCCGGCCGGTTCTGCGAGACGGCGGTGCGCAACTATTGGTGTCGGATCGGCTGTATGGAATGACGCGGGACTATCGATCCCGGGACATGGCCGATGGTTGGGGGAAGTTCTGGCGATGAGAGTGACCGCTATATTAGGCACTATTCTGGCCCTGTCTGCCTGTGGAACAGAGTCTAACAATGCCCAATCCTTCTTGCAGATCCTTGCGCCGGGACAGCCTTCCGGCCCGAGCGAGCGGTTTGCGGCCATGACCGGATCAACGGCCCCTCTGCTGCAGGTTGGGATTGAAGAGGCAGGGACCGCAACCTACGCACTGTTGGAAGTCAGCCGCGACGGGGTCGATTCATTCATCACCCCGGATGACGTGGCGCTGATCCTCGAACGAGGCATGCTGCGGGGCACACGCGGGCTTGCGGAGGCAATGCTTGCCTCTGATATCTCGGCCTCATTGCAAGCGGTCCTGTCTGTGCAGCCGGGCGAGGTGACGCGGTTTCACACTTTTCTAGACGGTGAGAACAACGCCGTTACCCGAAGCTATGTCTGCCAGATTGCCGTCGCTGGACCTCGCAATATCGCAATTGGTTCCGTCAGCATCGACACGGAGTTGATGACGGAAGAGTGCCGCAATGCTGAACAGAATTTCACCAATGTCTATTGGGTCCAAACCGCGCCGCCCCGCATTGTGCAATCGCGCCAATGGGCGGGCGATTTCAACGGAATGCTCGTGATGCGCGATGTGGACCGGTAGGGCAGATCAGCCTTTTTGAACTTGTTAGTGTCTAGTCAAAGCGGATCAGGCGTCCTTGAGTACGCAGGCAGCGATATGGTCCGGGCCGCGGTCCGACAATTGAACCTCGCCAACTTCCTTGAACCGCACCTTGAGCATTCTGCCGTCAACCGTCAGACTTTCCATTGCGCTGCGCATGCTGGCGGGGGTGGCATCCGATCGCAATGCCTGCGCCAACCGTTGGGCCGAATCCTCGTCCTCAAACGCAAGCTCGCCTGCAAAGTCGCTGTGTCGCGACACGTCTGAAAGCGCCTCGAAAAGGTCTTCGGATCGTTCGAGCAAGCGGACGATGTCGTCCAACTCCCACCCACAATTGGGTGTGGCGACAGGGCAGCGGGTGTGGAAATGGCATCCCCGGGGAGGCCTTGCCGGATCAGGAATAGAGCCATCCAATGCGGCGAACTTGGCGACCTGAGGGTCATCCATGGCCAGATCGGGTTTGGCGGCGATGAGCGCGCGCGTATAGGGGTGGGCGGCCTCATCGAACAGGGTTCGGGTTGGCCCGGCCTCGACCACGCGACCGAGGTACATCGTGACGATCCGGTCTGCCATATGCTCCACCACCGAAAGGTCGTGGGTGACAAACAGATAGGCAAGGTTCCGTTCGGCCTGCAGATCATTGAGCAGGTTCAGGATCTGCGCCTGTACCGATACGTCAAGCGCGCTTGTCGGTTCATCCAGGATGATCAGTTCCGGATCAAGCGCGAGGGCGCGGGCAATCGAGATCCGCTGGCGCTGGCCCCCTGAAAACTGGTGCGGATAGCGGTAGAGGTGCTGCCGACCAAGGCCCACCTGCTCCAGCAGTTCGACGACCCGCTCTGTCAGAGCCTCTCCCGATGCTTCCTTGTGCACTCGAAGGGGACGGCCGACGATGTCGATGACAAGGTGTCGGGGGTTGAGCGATGAAAAGCTGTCCTGAAACACCATCTGGCAATTGCGCCGAAACCGGGCTTGAGCGGCCTTTGGCATGGTTGTGACGCCGTGTGCCGCCTCAATCGGGGCAAGCGCCGCTGCGCGGGCGTCTTCGGGGAGCGCGTAGGCAGCGTTGAGCTTGCTCAGGGCCGCCGCATCCAGATTGAAGTAGCTGCCGCCAGAGGTTGGGGACAAAAGCCCGCTTGCCAATCGGCCCAACGTCGTCTTGCCGCAACCGGACTCACCCACAAGGCCCAATGTCTCACCGGGGCGGATATCAAAGCTGACACCGTCGACGGCCCGGACATGGCCGACAACGCGCTGAAGCGCGCCAGCGCGAATGGGAAAGTGTTTCGATATGCCACGAAGGCTCAGAATACTGCCGGGGGCAGCGTCAGAGGCCCCATCGGGCGTGGGAAGGCGGCTCATATCCGTCATTCTGCGGCCTCTGTTTTCGGGCTGGTTGGGTGTTCAAGAAAGCAGGCGACATCGTGTCCGGGGTTTACGGCGGACAAGATCGGGTCAGACGCGGTGCATGCGGCATGAACGTGGGCACATCTGTCGGCAAATCGACAGGATGGTTTGGGGTCCACCAATTCGGGCACCGATCCGGGAATAGCGGCCAGCTTGCCCCTTGGGGTTCGGGTGGTCGGCACGGCGGCCAACAGACCCTTGGTATAGGGATGGCGGGGGTCGTTAAAGATCTGGTCGGTTTCGCCAATCTCGACCACCCGGCCCGCATACATGACCGCCACGCGGTCGCAGATGCGGCGGACAACCGAAAGGTCGTGGCTGATATAGATGACGCTGCTGCCCCGTTTGGCCTGCAACTGGCCGATCAGGTCAAGGATTCGGGCCTGAACAGTGACGTCCAGGGCCGTCGTCGGTTCATCCGCGATGATGAGGTCAGGGTCGCAGGCCAGCGCCTGGGCGATCATCACCCGCTGGCGCATGCCACCCGACAGTTCATGTGGATAGCTGCGCATGATGTTGCGCGGGTTGGGGATCTGGGTCTCACCCAGTGCGGCGGCGATCCGGTTGTCCAGCGCCTGCCGCACGCTTTGTGCCCGGCGGCGCAAGGGCGGCCAAAGGGCTGCGGCCATCCGATCCGTCCGGCGATCCCTTTGTCCGGCCAGTCGGCGCAGGGCGCGTGCCTGAAATCCGCTTTCACCGCTGTCGATGCCAGCCTCTTCCAGCAGATCCGCGCTTCGGTGCTGCAAGAAGACCTCGCCCAATTGCTCTCCGATAGTCAGCGTCGGGTTGAGGGACTTGCCCGGGTCCTGAAAGATCATCGCGATCCGGTCGCCCCGGATACCGCGCATTTTCTTGTCCGACACCTTGAGCAGATCCAGAGTTTCGGCACCGGTCCCCTGACAGTCGGGACACCCTTGTCCCCGGCAGGTGGGGCAGGGCGTCGGGCGGCGGCCAGACCCGCCACATTGGGCGCAGCCTTCCCCGCCGCAGCCAGCACAGCTGGTCTGAGGCCGGAACATGACGCTGCCACCGGCCAGAATGCCCGGTGGCACCGGCAAGAGGCGCAGGAAGGCGCGGCCCGTCACTGACTTGCCGCAGCCCGTCTCGCCTACAAGGCCAAGCGTCTCGCCGTCACGGACATCGAAATCGACACCATCAACCGCGTGGACGCGACCCGCCTTGGACCGGAAATGAACCTTTAGCCCCCGAACCGAGGCAATCGTCGCGGGGGCCACGGTCTGTGCCCCGGTTGTATCGGTCTTGGAAATGCTCATCGCCGGGACTCTGTACGTGGGTCGAGTGCGTCGCGCAGGCCGTCACCCAAAAGGTTGAAGGCAAGGGCCCAGAGAAAGATCATCAGGCCGGGAAACGTCGAGGCCCACCAACGCCCCGAGGCAATCCCTGCCTGCCCTTCGGACACCAGAACGCCCCATTCGGCGATCCCGGATTCGGACAGGCCGATAAAGGACAGGGTCGCCCCGATCAGGACGATCGCGCCCATGTCGAGGGTGGCCTGAACCACCAGCGGTGTTGCAGCATTGGGCAGGATGTCGCGAAAATAGATGTTCAGGCGGCTGTCCCCGATCACCCGGGCTGCATCCACATAGTCATTCTGTTTCACCAGAATGATCTGTGCCCGCATGATCCGAGCATATTTGACCCAGAACACAAGGCACAGCGACAGGATGATGTTGGTGAAGGACGGTCCAAGGATGGCGGCGATGGCCAGGGCGAAAATCAGCTCTGGGATCGACAAGAACACATCGACGATCCGCATCAGGATTTCGTCGACCTTGCCGCCGACCATGCCTGCGATGCTGCCGATGGCGGTGCCGATGACGACCGTCACTCCGACCACGATGATCGACAATTGCAGGGATGTCCGGCTGCCCCAGATCACGCCATAAAGAACGTCACCACCGGTGTTGGTTGTGCCCAATGGGTGGCCGGGCGTCCCGGGCGGCATCCGCAAGGCGCCCCAGTCACGGGGCATCTGGTAGGGGTCGGGCGTGTTGGGCTGGGTCAGCCAGGGGGCAAACAGCGCCATCCCGAGCATGCCAAAGATAAGGATCAGGCCAAAAACGGTTGTCGGGTTGGACAGGATCAGGCGGAGCAATTCTCCGCCACGCCGAAGTCGGACGCGCAGGGCGCTGTCTTGCCTGCGCCGGGTGGGCGCGCCGTCGATGTTCGTGTTTACCATGGTTCAGTCGCCCAAACGGACGCGGGGGTCCAGCTTTGCATAAATGATGTCGACGATCAGGTTGGCGACCAGGAAGAGGACGCTGGTGAAAAGAACGTAGGTCATGATGGTCGCCTGATCGCCGCGGACGACGGCACTTGCCATCCAGCGGCCCAGTCCGGGCCAGCGAAAGATGATCTCGGCCGCGATGGCGCCTTGCATGAGAAAGGCGATGGTCAGCCCGATAACCGTGACCGTCGGCACCAGCGCATTGCGGCGGGCGTGCCGCTTGAGGACCAGCCGTTCGGGCAGGCCTTTGGCTCGGGCCGCGTCGACGTAGTCCTGTTGCAATTCTTCAATCAACGACGACCGCATCATCCGGGCGATGATCGCAACCGCCCCGAACCCAAGCGTGATGGAGGGCAAGACAAGATGCCAGAGGGCATCCATTAGGGCCGTCCAGCTACCGGCGAGTATCGCGTCGATGGTGTAAAAACCGGTGGGGTGGGCGATGCTTTCCCAGATGTCGTTGGTGCTCCGCCCGACGGGGAACCAGCCCAGGTTGGCCCAGAATACGATCAATAAGACGATGCCAAACCAGAACAACGGCAGGCTTGCCCCGCTGACGGCGACGATCCGGGTGATATGGTCTGGCATCTTGTTGCGCCTGACGCCGGCATAGGTGCCCAGCCAAAGGCCAAGGGCGACGGCGACGACGGCCGCAGCTACCGAAAGCTCCATCGTTGCGGCGAACTTGGCGGGGAACACCTCGGCAACTGGGGCCGATGCCACGCCGGACCAGCCGAAATCACCCTGAAACACGCCACGCAGCCAATAGGCGTACTGAACCGGAAGCGGCTTATCCAGATTGTAGCGTTGTTCGATTTGCAGGACTTCCTCCTGCGACATCTCGTGGCTGAGATAGACCCCCACCGGCGACCCCGCGATGCGGGTCAGAGAGAACACGATGATGGAGACGCCCAAAAGCAGGATGGGCAGGGCAATCAGACGCCGGATGATATAGTCGCGAAGCTGCATGGGTCTCGTTTCAAAAGGTTGAGATCGTCATGGGCAGAACAGTCGGTCGGAACGCCATTGGCGTATGCCCGGAGGCACCGCCAATGGCAGACTTCTGGTCTACTGAGCCTTGTCGTAGAGCGCGAAGTTCATCGAGGGGCGCGGCCAAAGCGGCTGAATGACCATCCCACTGATCCAGTCACGGTAAGCAGTGACAGCGCCTTCCTGGGCCCCGATCAGCCACATCGGATCATCGTAAAGCACCTGCTGGGCCTCAGCGATCATCCCGGCGCGGACGGTTGCATCCAATTCCTCGGCGATGGCGTCAATCAGGGCGCCGACAGCCCCGGGATCGGCATAGCCGTTGGCAAAACCGTGCACCTCACCCCATTCACCATCGGGATGCGAGTAGGTTTCAAGGTATGCCGACGGGTCGGCGGCCGGATCGCCGTTCTTGGCCCACATGGCATATTCGACCGGGTTCTGTGACAGCGCCTCATCGAACACGGCCTCGGCCACGCCCGCCACGTTGATCCGGAAGTTCGGGTTCAGACTTTCGATCGAATCCTTGAGGATCAGACACTGAATTTCGAACAATGAGCCGGACTCTACGACGACAGAGACAGTAAAGCCTTCGTCCCAAACGCCGGCCTCGCGGAACAGACGCTCTGCCTCGGCCAGGTCCTGGGTGTCATAGATTGGCGCATCGGGATCATAGCCGAAGACACCAATCGGAACGTAGTGGGGGTTCACCTGACCAAAGCCTGCCAGCGCCCCGTTGATAAAGGCGTTGTAGTCGAAGGCATGGTTGAACGCCTTGCGGATGCGGACATCATGAAAGAAATCCAGCGGGATCGTGTCGCCTTCGGGCAGTGCGCCTTCGGGGATGTTAAGGTTGAAGCCGATGTGCAGCGGCTCCAGCAACAGGCCTTCGCTGTAGATGATGACACCTTCGGCGCCTTCAAGGTCGGCGACATAGGACGGGTCGGTTTCAACCGTGTCGAACTCGCCCGCGCGCAGGCCAAGGACCCGGACATCGGGATCAAGTCCGAATTCCCAGCGGACATGATCAAACGCCATGTCGCCCCAATAGTCGTCGTTGACTTCGAGCGTCAGGTTCTCGGTCCGGTTCCAGGTGGTCAGGCGATAGGGGCCCGTACCGACCGGGGTGTCTGACATGTACTCGTTCGGCTCGCCTGCTACGACGCCGCCGTTGGCCTCAACCGCGTCCTGGCTGACGATGGAAGCGGTCATTGGCAGGACGGACGAATAAAGGAAACTTGCGTCCACCTCGTTCAGCGTCACTTCAAAGGTATAGTCATCAACCACTCGGGTTTCAGCGATTTTGTCGCTCAGGATGTCGGACGCGCTTTCGGGCAGGTCCATCTCTATGACCCGGTCCCATGAATACTTGACGTCATCGGCTGTGAACGCGGTGCCGTCATGGAATGTGACGCCTTCGCGCAGGGGGAACGTATAGGTCAGACCGTCCTCTGAGATCAGGCCATTGTCGCGGGTCGGGACCTGCGTGGCCAAGGACGGCAGCAACTCCGCCGAACCGGGGCCAACGGCGAGTAGGCGGTCGTAGACGTGAAAAATGACCGCCTCGCCCCCTGCACCAGGCTCTACCTGGGCCGGATCGAGTGTGGCCGGTTCTTCGTCTGCACCGTGGACAATCGTGTCCCGCGCATCCTGCGCCGTTGCTGGAACGGCCAGTATCAGGCCCGCCGCAAGTGCAGCGGCCCAACGAGCCGAATCAAGTGTTTCACCCTTTGACAAATCTTTCTCCTCCCCTTCGCAAGCTAGACATTCAAGGTAGAGATCCGACGCGACAGGCACCGGCCACCAAGAGTCACGCAATCGATTGCGTGAACATACGAATACCCAAGAATGGGTTTCTTGTCCACGGATTCTTGTCCCGATCCGGCCGTCGGGCTGGCTTTGGGCCGCTTGGACGGCTGATCCGCACAGTCGTTAGCCGCCTTGTGATGGACGTCGCCGGTGCAAACGTTTGTATTTATTTGAATTGCACCAAAACGATCCACCGGCATGCCGATCCGAGCAACGACATGCTTGCCAAAAAAAAACTTCAAGCCTAACCTGCAAACGATTGCGTTACCCGGTCGGTGAACTGCGAGGAGGGCGGTTTGCCGACCAGTTTGGGTGACGCACATCAGTCAATCGGCCTGACACGTGGCCGAACCAAGGGAGAGAGACAATGCAAGCTAGATTATTGACGGCTGTTGTTACTGCCGTGGCGGTAGCCACTCCGGCCTTTGCACAAGATGTTTTGCGGATCGGCGCATCACTGCCGCTGACCGGGAACTTTTCAGTGTCAGGCGAAAAGCACGAGCAGGGCTATTCGCTCTGCGTCGATCTGATCAACGAGACCGGCGGCCTCATCGATCGTCCGGTCGAATTGCTGGTCAGTGACAACCGGTCCGACAACGCCACGGCCATCAGCCAGTATGAGCGTTTCATCAACGTGAATGGGGTCGAGGCCGTGTTTGGCACGTTCTCAAGCCGCCTGACCTTCCCGGTGGCCAGCATCCTGTCCCGCAACGGCTTTGTACACCCGGTGCCTGCCGGCGGCGCACTGCGCATTTACACGCAGGGCTACGAGGGCATCTACTACATGCAGCCAAACGCGGCTGAATATGTCGGATCGAGCCTTCGTGACCTGATCGCCGACCGCGTGGACGAGGCTGACCGCCCGACCTCGGTCGCTGTCGTCTGGGCAGATGACTTTTTTGCAAACGCTGTTGCTGCCGGTCTTTTGGGCCAGCAGGTCATGGACCCGGCCGATGGCAGCCTCGTTGCCGATCTGGCACCCGGCTATCTCGTCGAAGCGGGCCTTGAGATCCTGATGGAAGAGCGTTGGCCGGAAGAGGGGTTCAACGATTGGCTTAACCTTGCCAACTCGATCAAGAACTCCGGCGCTGAACTTATCGTTGGTTTGACCGCATCCGCCGAAGAAGCCTCGCAGCTGACCCGCGCCCTGCAGACCGTTCGCGCCGACCCCAAGATGGTGTATCTGAGCCAGGGCACGCAGGCGGAATACTACGAAAGCGTTGGCAATGCGTCGAACGGCGTTCTTGTCCACACGTCCTGGCACCCGAACGCTCCGTTTGAGGGTGTTCTGGGCGGTGAGGCCTTCAGCAACGCTGATTTCATCGCAGCCTTTTCGGCCAAGTACGGCTTTGACCCTGACGAAGATTCGGCCATCCCCTTCGCTGTCTGCCAGGCAATGGCTCAGGCGATTACGGCGACCGGCTCTACCGACAACGCGGTCATGGACGAATGGCTGAGCGCACGGACCCTTGAGGATCCGGTTCGCACCATCCTCGGCCGCTTTGCCTGGGACGAGCGTGGTCTGCCGATTGGCAAGCCGTTCCTGATGGCCCAGTGGCAGAACGACGGTGAGCTGAATTTCGTCTATCCGCTGGACGAGTTCCCCGGTACGGCCGATCTGGTCTACCCCAAGAACGGCTGGGAATAACCAAGCCTGCCGGTTGCCGCATTTGCGGCAGCCGGACCCTTTCCTGACATGTTCCGACATCGAAAGGCCTGTGCATGCTCGAGGTCAAGAATCTCTGCAAACACTTTGGTGGTATTCGCGCCGTAGATGATTGCTCTTTCAAGGTGGAAAAAGGGTCGATCACTGCGCTGATCGGTCCCAATGGCGCGGGCAAGACGACGGCGTTCAATTGCATCAGTCGCACGGCGCAACCTACCTCGGGCGAGGTCTGGCTGGATGGCCAGCGGATAGACCAGCTGCGCCCCAACAAGATCACGATGATGGGCCTAAGCCGGACGTTCCAGATCAGCCGCAACCTCTCCGAGATGACAGTGCTTGAGAACATGATCGTCCAGGCCAAGGTCGAGGGGTTTCGCGGCCTGTTCCGACCGGCCATTTCGCCTGAAGAACGGGACAAGGCCATGGAGATCCTGGATTTCCTCGGCATCACCCGGATCGCCTACGAGGACGGGTCGAACCTGTCCTATGGGCAAAAGAAACTGATGGATTTCGGGGCGCTCTTGATGTCGGACCCCAAGATCATTCTGCTCGATGAACCAGCCGGCGGGGTCAATATGTCCCTGCTGGAAGAGATCATGACCCATATTCGCCGTCTCAACGAACGCGGCCTGACGGTGCTGATCGTCGAACACAACATGGACCTTGTCATGCGGCTGTCCCACCGGGTCGTCGTCATGGCCCAGGGCACCGTGATCTGCGAAGGCTCGCCCGACGTCGTTCGCAACGATCCGGCCGTTCTGGAAGCCTATCTTGGCATGCCGGAGGACGCAGCATGAGCGATTTTCTAACCGTCAAAGGTGTGACCGCGGGATATGGCGATGGCCCGGCCATTCTGGATGACGCCCATATGACCGTTCAGAAGGGCAAGGTGCATTGCATCATTGGCCCCAACGGCGCGGGCAAGTCCACGTTGATGAAGGCGATTGCCGGTATGTTGCCCCTGCGCAAAGGCGAGATCGCGTTCAAGGGCGAGAACATTGCAGGCCAGCGGCCCGACCAGATGCTGCGCCGGGGCATCGCCTTTGTCCCGCAAGAGCGGGCTCTGTTTCCCAAGATGACCGTTCGCGAAAACCTGAAGATGGGCGGCTACATCCTGAACAACGACAAGGCTCTGACATCGCGCATCGACGAGATTTTCGACCGTTTCCCGATCCTCAAGGAGCGGGCTGATCAGCATGCCGGTACGATGTCAGGTGGCCAGCAACAGACCCTTGCCATGGCCCGGACTTTGATCCTGCGGCCCGAGGTCGTGATGTTTGACGAACCCTCGCTGGGACTGGCGCCCAAGATCGTGCGGGAAATGTTCGGGATCGTCCGGATGATCGCAGACACCGGGGTCACGGTCCTCTTGGTGGAACAGAACGCGGTCATGGGCCTCAAGAATGCCGATTGGGGCGTTGTCCTCGACCTTGGCCGGACCCTGTTTGAAGGTCCTTCAACCGAAGTTCTGGCCGACCCGCGCATTCAAGAGCTTTACCTCGGGGGCCGCAGGGCCGCCTAAGCCAAAGGGAACGACATGGATCAGATCATTCAGGTGGCCGTGCTGGGGATCGGGCTCGGCGGTGTCTTTGCTCTTATGGGGTCCGGGCTTAGCCTTGTCTTTGGGGTCATGCGGATCGTCAATCTTGCCCACCCCTCGTTGATTATCGGGGGAGCCTATATCGCCTATTGGGGGTTCAAGCTTTACGGCGTTGACCCGCTGATCATGCTGCCGGTCTGTGCCGTGATCCTCGCGGTGACGGGTATCCTGTTCTACAAGGCCTTCTTCGAAAGGGACGCCAAGAGTGCGACCTATTCCGAAATGACGGTCCTTTTGACCTTTGCCATCGCGATGATTGTCGAAGGGGCGCTGGGCGCCGCCTTTTCAAACACCCAGCGTGTGACCTCACCGGTCTATGCGACGGATGCCTTCTTTATCGGGGATGTTTTCATCCCCAAAGGCCAGCTTTATGCTGGAATAGTCTCGATTATGATCATTGGCCTGCTGGCGGCCTTCCTCAAGTATTCGCGCCTTGGGTACGCTATTCGGGCAACGACCCAGAACCGCGAGGCGGCCGCCCTTTTGGGTGTCAATGTGAACATGGTCGGGCTGATGTCCTTTGCCATCGGGATCGGGTTGGCGGGGGCCGCGGGGGCGCTAACGTCATTTGTTTTCAGCTTTTTTCCGGCCAAGCATTGGGAATGGGTCGCCATTCTGATGTCCCTTGTCGTGATGGGCGGAATGGGGTCGATCCTTGGCACCGTTATAGCCGCCTTTTCACTATCGATCGTGGCGGCCTTCGTGGGGACCTGGATCGGCTCCACCTGGTCGACCATGACCTTCTTCCTCGCGTTGTTCCTTGTCCTGCTGTTCCGGCCCCAGGGCCTGTTCGGCGAGAAGCCGGAGTTGGTATAGATGTCTGACACGATGCAAGAAACCAGCGCCGTTCTTGAGGCGCGCAAGGCCTATAACGAGACGCTCAGGATCAAGGCGGATCAGAGCAGGGCGACTTGGTTTCCAATCACCCTGATGATCCTGCTGATGGCTTTGCCGCTGCTTCAGTTCACGGGCAACTACAACTACATGCTGCACATGGTCTTGCTGACAGCCTCTTACGTGGCGATGGCGTCCAGCTGGAACATCCTTGGCGGGTTCGCTGGATACATCTCGCTGGGTCACAACGTGTTCTTCTGTATCGGCGGCTATTTTGCCGGGATGCTTGTCGCGCGTTATGGCTGGTCGGGCATCGCGCTGGCCCCGCTGGCGGGGCTGGTCGCGGCGCTCTTTGGCTATGCCATCGGTCTGATCACCCTGCGGGTCCGGGGACCGTCCTTCATCATTTCGTCCATCGCATTGGTGATGATTGCCCGCCTGCTGTTTGACCATTGGAAGTTCGTCGGCGGCGCAAACGGCGTCACCCTGCCGCCGACCGAGTTGTCGGTGCAATGGGCCAAGCTGCCCTATTACTATGCCATGCTCTTTATCGCGGCCTTTACCGTCTGGTGCTCGTACAAGATCAAGCATTCGAAATTCGGGCTGGGTCTGCGCGCCATCTCCAAGGATGAGATCAAGGCCGAAGCGGCGGGCATCGACACCCGGTTCTACAAGGTGACTGCCTTTGCCCTGTCCGCGTTCTTTGTCGGCATGACGGGTGCGGTCTGGGGTGAATACCTGACCTACATCCGGCCTTCGATCTTTCTGGTGATCCTGATCGCGGCCTACATGGTGCTGATGTGTATCCTGGGCGGCAAAGGGACGATTGCCGGGCCGGTGATCGGGGCCATCCTGCTGACCGCGTTCAACGAATTCTTCGTCGCCACGATGGGCGCGTCGGAATTGAACATTCTGGGGACGGGCGTGATCATGGCGGTCTGCCTGATGTTCTTTCCCCACGGCATCGTGGGGACGCTTGCCCGCAAGGGCAAACTGCCAAAAATCTTGAACTGGGACTAAGCCGGTTTGGTCGGCTTGGTCTAGTCGGCGGGGGGCGGACCCACGCTCCCCCGTTTGATCAGTGTGACGGGCAGGACCATTTCAGACGGGGCCGTTGCCTCGGGGTCGGTCATCATGCGCACCAAAAGGCGCGCGCTTTCCTGACCGACCCCGAAAAGCTCGATCCTGACGGTCGTGAGACCCGGACGGAGGCGGTCGAGATACGGCATGTCGTTGTAGCCGGTGACGGAAATCTGACCGGGACAGTCTATGCCGCGGTCCTTGAGAAACTGAATCGCACCCAACGCCAGCCGGTCGTTGGCGCAAAGAATTGCGGTAGGGTTCCAATCAACCAGTAGCTGTTCCGCGCAGCGCGATCCTTCTGCCTCGTCAAAGCGGGCAGACTGGATGACGCCCTCGGGCGGCAAAGGGAGCCCCATCCTTGCGACCGCATCTTCAAACGATTTGCGCCGAAACCGACCCGTCGACAGGTTTTCAGGTCCGGCGATATGGGCGATCCGGCGGTGGCCCTGTTCATGAAGATGGCTGAGGACCAAGCGAACGCCCAGACCGTCATCGTTCACGACAGCAGGAATGCCCTCTGCCTCGATCTTGCGGTTGACTGTCACGACGGGTGTCCCTGCACGGGCGACTTCGATGATCTTGGGGTCATCGCGTAGCACAGCGGCATGAATAATCCCGTCCACACCACGCTCGCGCAGCACGTCAACCAAAAGGCTTTCGCGTGATGGCAGGCTGTCTGTGTTTACCATTATGACGGCATAGCCCAAAGGCTCCAGCACGCTTTCGACGCCACGCAGGATTGGCGGAAAGATCGTGTTGGTGATGTCGGGGATCATAAGGCCAACTGTCATTGTACGGTTGGTTCGCAGGCCCGCGGCAAGCCTGTTCGGGCGATAGCCCAACCGTTCTGCCGCCGCCTTGATCTTGTCGACCAGATCGTCGGTAATCAACGCGCCGTTCGACGGGTTCAGGGCGCGGGACACGGTTGAGACATGAACACCGGTTTCTCGGGCTATGTCCCGAAGCGTTGGTGTCTGCTTCTTCATTCGACTGCCATGTCCTGTCCCTGACTACGATTTGGTTTGCTTGCTGCAAGTGTTATTCGTGAAAATCTGCACTCTAAACATAGAATTGGTGCAATCGATTGCAACATGAACTGATGCGGCATTTGAAGACCGGAAACAGGCAGGTTTGGTCAAAGTTCTTCGTCCAATACGGCGGCGCTAGGAAGGACGCCGACAGGGTGGAAGTTGGCAAACGATACTCACTTTGCGCAATCGGTTGCAGAAACGCCTTGACCGGTCAAACCGGGCCAACTATCAAGTTACGCAACCGATTGCATAATCAGTACAAACACGAATCAATCTTGGAACTTCGGCACAACGTTTTGGGCCGTGACGGTCACTAGGATGAAAGGACCCAACATGACAAAACTGACCCTTGGGTGGATCGGAATGGGCCGCATGGGTTTCCCCATGGCCGAACGGCTGGTCAAGGCCGGCTACGACGTACATGTCTGGAACCGGACCCGCAGCAAGGCAGAGCCGCTTGAGGCGAAAGGTGCGACCCTCGTCGACAGCCCCGCCGATCTGGCAGGTGTCGATATCCTGTTCACCATGGTTTCGACGGGCAAGGATCTTGAGCAGGTCTACTTTGGCGAAAACGGCGTTCTTTCGGGAGACAAGAACCCCGCAATCTTCGTCGATTGCTCCTCGATCGCGGTCGAACAGTCCGTCGATATGCGCGCCCGTCTTGCCGCCCGTGGCGCTGAGTTCGTCGCCTCTCCGGTCAGCGGTAACGGAAAATGCGTCAAGTCCGGTAAGCTGTCTGCCGTCAGCTCTGGCCCCAAGGCCGCCTTTGACAAGGTGTCGCCGATGATCAACGCCATTGCGGGCGCCGGTGTGTCCTACGTGGGCGAAGGTGAGCTTTCGCGCTTCTGCAAGATCGCGCACAACGTCCATCTGGGCGTCGTCATCCAGAACCTGATCGAGATCGTGGTGCTGGCCGAAAAGGCCGGCGTGCCGCGTGCGGCGTTCCTTGATTTCATGAACAACTCGGTCATGGGATCGGTGTTCACGCGCTACAAGAGCAACGCGATTATCAACCTTGATTATACCACGACCTTTACGCCCGAGCTTCTGCGCAAGGACCTGGACCTTGGGCTTAGTGCGGCCCGTGGCCTTGGCGTGCCGATGCCGGTGACCGCGACCACCCGCGAGGCGCTGCAAGGTCACTTCGGGATGGCAACCCTCAAGGAAGACCCGGAGGCCTATCTGGCCCTCGATTTCACCACGATGCTTGAAACCGTGGCGATCCAGTCCGGGCTTGAGCTGAAGAGCGAGGAAACACCCTATCCGACGGGCCTCGAAATTCCGGCACAAGCGGCCGAATGATCCGATGAAAAGGTTTGTGCTCTACAACGCACCTCAGTCCACTTGCAGTCAGCGGGTCCGTTACGCGCTGCATGCAAAAGGAATGGCGTTTGAAGAGCACAAGCTGGACCTTTTCTCGGGCGATCAACTGAAGCCTGAGTATCTGACCATCAATCCAAACGGCGTCGTGCCGGCTCTGATGGATGATGGCCAACCGGTTCTCGATAGTGCGGTCATTCTCGAATACCTTGAGGATATTGCGCCCGACGTTTCACCTTTGCGGCCCACGACCCCCGTCGAGGTCGCAAAGATGCGGGCCATGATGCGCTTCATCGACGAGGTGCCGACACCCGCTATCCGGACACCGTCCTACAATCTGGCGTTCCTGCCGCATTTTCAGGCCATGTCGGACGAGGCTTTTCAGGCACTGTGTGACAGCAAGCCCCTGCGCCGCGAATTTCTGATGCGCATGGGAAAGACAGGCTTTTCAGAGGCGGACATGGCCGAGGCTATGGGCCGCCTTCGTCGCGGGATCGAGCGCATGTCCCTTTGGCTGAGGGAAAGCGGCGGGCCATGGCTCATGGGGGCTGAGCTGTCGCTTGTCGATATTGCAGTCATGCCGGTCATCGTGCGCATGGACGATATCAACCTGGGCCATGTCTGGGACAATCACCCCGAGATTGGCGACTGGCTGGACCGGATCCGGGACACCGCGCCCTTTTCACAGACCTACTATCACGGTGCGCTCTTGACCGAGAAGTACCCGCATCTGGCCGAAATCCGAGCGGCGAAGGCGATCTGACAGTGGATCTCATGGCCGAAAGACAACAAAACTCAAGTGTTTGCCCAACGGGCCGCACAGTTAGACACTGACGAGAGGACGCCTTCATGACCGCGACGGCCAAGATACACGACCTTCGCAGCGCATCCGAAGCCCACGAAACCGTGGTGACAGGACATAACGTCCGGATGGAATTTCCGGGTCCGGTAATCGCGCTGGAAGACGCAACATTCGGAATTCGAAAGGGAGAGTTCGTTTCCCTGATCGGACCTTCGGGATGTGGGAAGTCAACGCTTTTGCGGATGGTCGCCGGATTGTTGAATCCGACGGGTGGTCGGATCAGCGTCAATGGTACTCCCATGGTGGGGCCGCGTGCCGAAATCGGCATGATGTTCCAGAAGGCGACTTTGCTGGATTGGAAGCCCGTCCTCGACAACGTTCTGCTACCCAACACACTGGCGGGCCGTGTCACCAATGCTGACCGCGAGCGTGCGGTGGACCTGTTGCACATGGTCGGCCTCAAAGGGTTTGAGTTTGCGTTTCCCCGGCAGCTTTCGGGCGGCATGCAGCAGCGGGTCGCTTTGGCGCGCCTTTTGAATTCCGGTGCAGATGTTCTGCTTCTGGACGAGCCCTTCGGCGCTTTGGATGAATTTACGCGTGAGCGCCTGAACATCGAACTGATGCGCATTCAGGCCCAGATCGGGGCCACCATCGTCTTTGTGACCCACAACATCCAGGAAGCCGTGTTCCTTGCCGACCGGGTGTTCGTGATGACGCCGCGCCCAGGCCGTATTGCCGCCGAAGTGGAAGTGAACCTTCCGCGTCCGCGCACCATTGAACAAATGAAAAGCCCGGAATTCACCGAAACCGCATTCAACATCCGCGACACGCTGGGAGGCTTCATATGAGCGAACAATCCTTTTCCGACGTTCCGATGGAAAAGCCGAAGACCGTTCCGGCCTGGCTGCAGCATTTGATCGTCTTTTCCGTGTTCATCGGCATCTGGGAAATGGCGGTCCAGCTTAACTGGGTATCTGCCCTCATTCTGCCTTCACCGTTTGCGGTTGTTTTTGCCTGGTGGGACCTGGCGGTAGTACGGGCCCTGATATGGGACGACTTCTTCGTTACCCTGACAGAAGTTATGGTTGGCTTCGGTTTCGGCGCGGCGTTTGGAACAGTGATCGCCGTCAGCAGCGTCATGTTGCCCACCTTCCGGCGTCTGGTTTCTCCCTATATGGTGGCGCTGCAGGTCACACCGCGTATCGCCGTCGCACCCATCATCGTCGCATGGCTTGGCTTTGGGATGGAGCCCAAGATCGCAATCGCCGCGATCATCTGTTTCTTCCCGATCTTTATCAATACCTTGACGGGTCTGATGCAGGTCGATGAAGACCGGATGGAAATGTTTGCCTCAATGCGGGCCAACCGCTGGCAGATCTTCCGTCATCTTCAACTGCCCGGCGCGATGCCGATCATCATGGCGGGCTACAAGACCGGCATCAGCCTTGCCCTGATCGGCGCCATCGTGGGCGAATTCGTGTCTGCGAGCGTCGGACTTGGTGTTCGCATTCAGCAGTTCAGCTATCAGCTTTTGCTGCCTCAGGCCTTTGCCTGCCTCATCATGCTGACCGTGATGGGCCTTACCCTTTATGGCGCGGCAAGCCTTGTCGACCGTCATGTCGTGTTTTGGAAGCACGACGCCCTCTTGGCCAAGATATCGCGCAAACTGCGGACGCGATATACCGACCTGCTATCGCGGGATCGGTCCGGCAGCGCAGTGACCAAAACGGCGTAACCGATATTATCTGGGAGGATAAATCATGAAACATACTGCATTCGCGGCAATCGCTGCCGTCATGGCGACCGCGATCCCCGCAACAGCCCAAGACCTGACGGAAATCACGGTTCTGACGCCGTTGCCCCGCCATACGGCATGGTATCCGCTGATCGTTGGCGAAGCGCTGGGCTACTTTGACGAGGAAGGTATCTCGGTCACGCTGGTGGACGGCGGCGATCTGCCATCGACTGCATTCCTTGAGAATGGTCAGGTCGACATGGCCTCGCTCGATCCGTCGGAAGTGGTGCTTGCCAATGAGCGTGGGTTCGACTTTGACGTCGTTTACGAAGTCATGCACGGCGCCGTCGAAGGTATCTTCGTGCTGGAAGACAACCCGGCGACCTCGCTGACCGACCTGAGCGGCACGACCATCGGCATCGTTGGCGAAAGCGACCGTGGCCTGCTGCTGGCCGCTCTGGGTCATGCTGGTCTGAGCGAAAGCGATGTAACCATCGCGGTGCTTGGTGAAAGCGCCCCACTTCTGGCCAACTCTTTGGCAACCGGCCAGGTCTCGGGTCTCGTCGGCGCAATTTCCGACTTCGTCGCGATCACGTCGCAGGGCATCACAACCAAAAACCTGCTGCCGTCCGAAATGTCGGAAACCCCTGCCAACAACTTTGCGGTGCGTGCCGATGCGATCGGTGGTGACCGTGACGACGTCATGCAGGGCTTTCTCAACGCCTGGGCCAAGTCCGGCTATGCCGGCTTGGTCGATATCGACGTGACCCGTGCCATGGCGATGGAAGCCGACCCCGAGAACTGGATCAACGAAGAGCTGGGGACCATCTTCCTCACCGCCGCGCAAGGCCTGCACCGTCCTGACGCCGAGATCTTTGGCGACCTTCGCACAGATGTCTGGGCCGGTGTCATCGCAGAGATGGCCGCTGTCGGCATGATCGCGGGCGAAGTGGCCCCCGACGCGCTGCTCAACCGGGCCTATGTCGACAACGCCAACCAGTTCGACAGAGCCGAGATCGAAGCAGAAGTCGCTGCCTGGAAAGCGGCAAATATGTAAGCAGACCCCGGGGCGCCGCCAGTCGCGGCGCCCCAACACCCGAGGCACGCTATGACCGACCAAAAAGACCCACGCATCGTTTCCGCCAATGCCCACTGGTCGCACCGCTTTGTAACCAACGGTGTGCCTCTGGCGGATTTCCAGGATGTGACGGGCGCGCTCAAACATTGGGACGATTGGTGCGCCGCATGGTCTGATCGTGCAGCCCGGCACGAGGCGATGGGACGGACCGCCCTAGAACAGGGGTATGGCCGGAGTGCGGGTGAACACCTCACGACCGCCGCAGTCTGCTACCACTTTGCCAAATTCCTCTTTGTCCATGACAATGCCCAGATGCGCGCCGCACATGACAAGGCGATCGCCTGCCGGAACGCCGCATTGCCGTATCTAAATCCGCCCGGTGAACGGGTAGGGATCCCCTACGGGGCACATACGCTTTACGGAAACCTGCGCCTTCCTTCCGGGGTCGAACGACCATCTTTGGTCCTCATGGTCATGGGCCTCGACAGCACCAAGGAAGAGATGCAGACCAACGAACAGGTCTTTCTGGACCGGGGTCTGGCGACGCTGGCCTTTGACGGACCGGGGCAGGGGGAGGCAGAGTATGACCTGCCAATCGAACCAGCCTATGAAAAGCCCGTATCCGCCGTCCTCGACTGGCTGGAAACCCGGCCCGAGGTCGATGCAAGCCGCGTCGGTGTCTGGGGGGTGAGCCTTGGCGGCTACTACGCGCCCCGCGCGGCTGCCTTTGAGCCGCGATTGAAGGCCTGCGTCAGCCTTACCGGACCCTTCGACTTCGCCGAAGCCTTTGATCGCGCCCCCGGTCTGACGCGCGAAGCCTTCATTGCCCGCTGCGGGGCCACCAACGAGGCCGCAGCCCGCGAAGTTGCCACGCGTATGTCGCTCCGCGACGTTGCAGGGCAGATCAAGTGCCCGACCTATATCGTCGGTGGCAGGCTCGACCGCGTCATTCCGTCAGAACATGCTGAGGCACTTGTCCAGGCCGTCAGTGGTCCGGTCGTCCTGAACATGATAGAAGATGGCGGGCACGTCGCCAACAACAGGCCCTATGCCTACCGACCGCAAGTGGCGGACTGGCTGGCTGGCGTCCTCTCACACTGACTGGATCGGCACTGGATGCCCCTCCACCGCTCCAACCGAAATACACTTACAAAAGGACGATTTAGATGAGCCATGTTTCAGCGTTGAACCCTCGGATATTGCAGCCTGGAGACATTGATCCGAACTGGCGTTGGGATCGTCATTTGCCTGCATTGGGGCATACTGCGGTTGATTTTGAGCGTCGTGTTGATCACGACCGTTTGCGTCGTTACCGTTTGAGCCGGACGAAGGATGCCTTGAAGAAGTCTGGTTGCGGGGCTTTGTTGACGTTTGACGTGAACAACATCCGTTACATTTCGGGGACGAAGATCGGGGAGTGGGAGCGGGACAAGATGTGTCGCTTTGCGCTGCTTGCCGGGGACGAGGAGCCTTATGTCTGGGACTTTGGCTCGGCTGCGGTGCATCACCGGGAGTATTGCGACTGGCTTGATCCTGAGCGGATGCGGGCAGGTGTTGTTGGCATGCGCGGGACGATCCCGCCGTCTTTCGGTTTGATGAAGCGCTATGCGGAAGAGATCTACGGCCTTCTGAAGAAGGCGGGTGTGGCGGATCAGCCTGTGGGTGTGGACTATGCCGAGACGGCGATGTTCTTTGCCTTGCAGGAGGCCGGTCTGAAGGTTGTTGACGGTCAGCAGATCATGCTGTCAGCGCGCGAGATCAAGAACGTGGACGAGATCCATCTTCTGACGCAGGCGGCGTCGATGGTGGATGGTGTTTACCACATGATCTGGGAAGAGCTGAAGCCGGGGATCCGCGAGAACGACATCGTGGCGATGGCCAACAAGATGCTCTACGAGATGGGGTCTGACGATGTGGAGGCGATCAATGCGATCGCGGGCGAGCGGTGCAACCCGCATCCGCACAACTTCACCGACCGCTACTTCCGTCCCGGCGACCAGGCGTTCTTTGACATCCTGCAAAGCTACCAGGGCTACCGGACGTGCTATTACCGGACGTTCAACGTGGGCCGGTCGACGCCGGCGCAGGTGGATGCCTATGTGAAGGCGCGTGACTGGCTGGATGCGGCGATCGCGATGATCAAGCCGGGTGTGACGACGGACAAGGTTGCTGCGGTCTGGCCGACGGCGGAGAGCCTTGGCTTTCCCAACGAGCTTGCGGCGTTCGGGCTTCAGTTTGGCCATGGCCTTGGGCTTGCGCTGCACGAGCGTCCGATCATCAGCCGTGCGGTGAGCATGGAGAACCCGATGGAGATCGAGACGGGGATGGTGTTCGCGCTGGAGACCTATTGCCCGGCGGCGGATGGCTATTCGGCGGCGCGGATCGAGGAAGAGGTGGTTGTGACGGATACGGGCTGCGAGGTGATCTCGTTGTTCCCGGCCGAGGAACTGCCGATTGCGAACCGCTACTGAGGCGTTTCCCTCGGGGGAGGATCGCGGGAGGATCCTTCGGGTGTAGTCCTTTGGAGTGTGGTCCGCCTGTCCGGCCGATTGGTCATTGCGACAGGCGGCCCCTCCGGGGGGAGTATTTTTGACAAAGCGAAGTTTTACGAAGCGAAGAGGGTCCGGGCTGCCAGGTGCGGTGCCGGCCCGATGGCTCGAGGAGAGACGAGATGGCGCAGGCGGGTAAGGCGACAGCAGCGAAGGCGAACTCGGAAGAGTATCTGCGGATGTACACCCAGATGGTCCGCATCCGGGCGTTCGAGGATCAGGCCAACCAGCTGTACCTGAGTGCGAAGATGCCGGGTCTGACCCATATGTACTCGGGTCAGGAGGCTGTGGCGGTTGGCATCTGCGAGGCGCTGACGGTGGAGGACAAGATCACCTCGACCCATCGCGGCCATGGCCATTGCGTGGCCAAGGGGGCGGCGTTCAAGGAGATGTTCTGCGAGCTTCTGGGCAAGGAAGAGGGCTATTGCCGGGGCAAGGGCGGGTCGATGCATATCGCCGACCAGAGCAACGGCAACCTGGGCGCCAATGCCATTGTCGGCGGGTCGATGGGCATCGCGACGGGGGCGGCCCTGTCGGCCAAGCAGCTTGGCACGGGTGCTGTTGCGGTGTGCTTTTTTGGCGATGGCGCAACGGCGCAGGGCCTGATGTACGAGGTGATGAACATGGCAGCACTCTGGAAGCTGCCGGTGATCTATGCCTGCGAGAACAACGGCTATTCCGAGTATACCAAGACCGCCGAGATCGCGGCGGGCAGCCTGACGGCGCGCGCCGAGGCCTTTGGCATCGAGGCCCATACGGTGGACGGCCAGGATGTGCTGGCGGTCAATGCCCTGACCCAGGACCTGGTGGCCCGCGCCCGCAAGGGGGAAGGCCCGTTCTTCATGGAACTGATGACCTATCGCTATCATGGCCACCATGTGGGCGACATCAACCGCACCTACTACCGCTCCAAGGAGGAGGAGACCCTCTGGACCTCGGAGCGCGATCCGATCACCCGGCTGGGCGACTGGCTGACGCAGGAAGGCCTGGTGGCGGCTGCTGACCTAGAGGCGATCCGCGCCGAGGTGGCCGAGGATGCCGAGGCCGCGGTGGCCTATGCCCTGGCCGCCCCCTACCCCGATGGATCGGAGGTGGACATGCATGTCTATGCCGCGACCGACCCCGCCACCCTGCAGCCTGGAGCCTGACCCATGCGCGAGATTACCCTGTCGAAGGCCGTCAACGAGGCGATTGCCGAAGAGATGCGCCGCGATCCATGTGTCTTTGTCATCGGCGAGGATGTGGCCGAGGCGGGCACCCCGTTCAAGGTGCTGTCCGGCCTGGTCGAAGAGTTCGGCACTGACCGGATCATCGACACCCCGATCTCGGAGCCGGGCTTCATGGGCCTGGCGGTGGGCTCTGCGATGACGGGCATGCGCCCGATCGTCGACCTGATGTTTGGCGACTTCCTGTTCCTGGTCATGGACCAGTTGTGCAACCAGGCGGCCAAGACCCATTACATGTCGGGGGGCAAGTTGAGCGTGCCGCTGGTCCTGCGCACCAACCTGGGCGCCACCCGCCGTTCGGCCGCCCAGCATTCCCAGTCGCTGCATGCCCTGGTCGCCCATATCCCCGGCCTGAAGGTGGCGATGCCCTCCAGCGCCTATGAGGCCAAGGGCCTGATGAAGACGGCGATCCGGGACAACAACCCGGTGGTCATCTTCGAAGACAAGCTGATGTACCAGGACAAGGCAGGCGTGCCGGAAGAGGAGTATCTGATCCCCTTCGGTGTGGCCAACATCAAGCGGGAGGGGACCGACATCACCCTGATCGGAACCTCCTCGATGGTGCAGGTGGCCGAGAAGGCCGCCCTGATCCTGGAGGCCGAGGGCATCAGCGCCGAAGTGATCGACCCGCGCACCATCGTGCCGCTGGACGAGGCGACCTTGCTGGCCTCGGTCCGCAAGACCAGCCGCGCCATCGTCATCGACGAGGGCCATCAGAGCTATGGCATCACCGGCGAGATCGCCAGCCGCCTGAACGAGAAGGCCTTCTATCACCTTGATGCCCCGGTCTGCCGGATGGGGGCGATGGATGTGCCAGTCCCCTTCTCGCCCGCGCTTGAGGATCTGACGGTGCCGACGCCCGAAGGCGTGGCCGCTCTGGCCCGCCGTCTTGTGGCGGGGGAGATGCTTCATGGCTAAACCACATGAGGTGATCATGCCCGCCCTCGGCATGGCCCAGGAGACCGGCATTCTGGTGCGCTGGCTGGTCGAGCCGGGGGCTGCGGTGACCAAGGGCAGCCCGCTGATCGAGGTGGAGACCGACAAGGCGGTTCAGGAGGTCGAGGCCCAGGCCGACGGCTTTCTGAGCGACCTGCGGGCCGGAGCTGGCGATGAGGTGCCGGTGGGCGAGGTCATAGGCCTGATCGTGGCTGCGGCCGGCGATGTGACCGAAGGCAGCGGGGCGGCAGAGGCTGAAGCTGAACCCGCCACGGCAACCAATGCTGCAGCACCAAATACGCAAGAAGAGACGTCCGTATCAACCAAAAGCGATACGAATATCAAATCAGCACATAATGATGCCATCCACCCCCTTGATCCCTCGGGCCGGATCCTGGCCTCGCCCAAGCTGCGCCGGATGGCCGATGACGCCGGACTCGACCTGGCGCTGCTGGTCGCCCATGGCCACCCCCAGCCCTATCATGCCGCCGATCTCGACCTGTTGCGCCAGCTGACCCAAGCGGCTGCAGAAGATCTGGCCGCTGATCTGGCCGCCGGTCCTGCTACAGGTCCTGCTGCGGGTGCAACCAGCGGTCCTGCCCTTGGCCATATCTCTGCCCGGGTGCCGGCCGCGCCCTGCGACGGCTTTCTGGCCCGGATGCGCGAGGACGCCGGGCTCGACCTGGCGCCCATGGCCCTTTGGGCCAGCTTTGCGGCTTCGGCGCTCCGGGCGGCGACAGCGCCCGAGAGCCCGCTGGTCGTGACGGCGGCTGTTCTGGGACCAGAGGGTTTTGCCCCCACGACGGCCCTGTCCAACCCGGACCTGGCCCGGCTGTCGGTCCAGCCCGAGGCCCCAGAGGGGGCCACCCCCAGTCTGATCCTGCGCGACCTGACCGCCAGCGCCCTGACCGGCCTGCGGCCCGCGAGTGGCCTGGCCGCCCCGGCGCTGACCCTGGCCCGCGACAGGAACGGGGGCAGGAACGGGGGCAGCGACGGCGACAGCCTGCTGGTGGCGCTGGACTACGCGGCCGACCAGCTGGACGAGGACGCGGCCCTGGCCGTCATCACCGGCCTGGCCGCCCGCCTTGCCGACCCCCTCACCTATCTCGTATGAGCCACCCATCTCACCCATTCCGTCCGAACTGAACACGGCAGAGCCAAACCGGAGCGCCCCATGACCCAACAGAGCCCGATCCTGCACACCGATCTCTACATCGACGGCGCCTGGCGTCCGGGGGCCGAGGGGGTGCGCTTTGACGTGCTCAACCCCGCCACCGAAGAGGTTCTGGCCTCGGTCGCCTCGGCCGAGATCGCCGATGCACAGGATGCGCTGGACGCCGCTGCCGCCGCCGCCCCGGCCTGGGCCGCCAGGACGCCCCGCGACCGGTCCAACATCCTGCGCCGCGCCTTTGAACTGATGTCCGCCCGCCTGCCCGAGTTTGCCCGGCTGATCACCCTGGAGAACGGCAAGGCCCGCGGCGATGCCATGGGCGAGGCGACCTATGCCGCCGAATTCTTCCGCTGGTTCTCGGAAGAGGCGGTGCGGGTCGAGGGGATGATCGCCCATGCCCCGGCCTCGGGCGCGCGGATCCTGGTGCAGCACAAGCCTGCCGGCATCGCCGTGCTGATCACGCCGTGGAACTATCCCGCCGCCATGGCCACCCGCAAGATCGCCCCGGCCCTGGCCGCAGGTTGCCCCGTCATCCTCAAGCCCGCCTCGGAAACCCCGCTCACCATGCTGGCGTTGATGCCGCTTCTGGAAGAGGCCGGGGTGCCCAAGGGCATCGTCCAGGTCCTGCCCTCGCGCAAGACCGGGCCGCTGGTCGATCACCTGCTGCATGATCCCCGGGTCCGGGTCGTCAGCTTTACCGGCTCTACCAATGTCGGCCGGACCCTGCTGCGCGCCGCCGCCGACCAGGTCCTCAAGCCCGCGATGGAGCTGGGTGGCAACGCCCCCCTCATCGTCTTTGAGGACGCCGATCTCGATGTCGCCGTCACAGGCGCCATGCAGGCCAAGATGCGCAACCTTGGCGAGGCCTGCACCGCCGCCAACCGCTTTTACGTCCATGCCGATGTGGCCGAGGCCTTTGCCGAAAAGTTCACCGCCGCCATGGCCGCCCTCAAGATGGGCAACGGCCTGGACGAGACCGTCGATGTCGGACCCCTCGTCAATGCCGACACCCGCGACAAGGTTGCCGCCTTTGTCGAGGATGCCGTCGCCAAGGGGGCAAAGGTCCTGCTGGGTGGCACCACCCCCAACGGACCGGGCTTCTTCTACCCCCCAACCGTCATGGTCGACGTCCCCGAAACCGCCGCCTGCGTCAACGACGAGATCTTCGGACCCGTCGCCGCCATCCAGACCTTCACCGACCAGGACGACGTCATCACCCGCGCAAACAACACCGAATACGGCCTCGTCGCCTACGTCTTTACCCAAAACCTCGCACGAGGCCTCAAGGTTTGCGAAGCCCTCGACTACGGAATGACAGGCCTCAACAGAGGCCTCGTCTCAGACCCCGCAGCACCCTTCGGAGGAACAAAACAATCAGGCCTCGGTAGAGAAGGCGGGCACGAAGGCATCAAAGAGTTCACCGAAACTCAATACATAGCCGTACAATGGTAAAACTCAGTTTGACCAAGCACAGTCCCGAAGGATAGGTCAGGGCGGAAACGCCACGTCAAACCCTTGGGAGCTGATATGATAGAGCCTGGGCCGGCCATCGACCTTGTCATCTTTGATTGCGACGGTGTCTTGGTCGACAGCGAGGGCCTGAGCGCGCAGGTCCTGTTGTCGGAGCTGACCGACCTTGGTCTTGACCTTGATTTTGATTACTTTTGCGCGAACTTTCTTGGGCGCAGCTTTCCGACTGTCGCCCAGGATATTCGCCGGTCATTCGATATCATTCTGCCTGATACCTTTGAACAGACGTATCGTGCCCGACTGCTGACCGCATTCGAGGCCGGGCTTGCGCCCACGGCGGGCGTTGTCGACATGGTGGGCAAGCTGGCCGTTCCCTACTGCGTTGCGACCAGCAGCAGCCCGCAACGGGCCAACAACTCGCTTCGGATTGTGGGGCTTGGTGGGCCGTTCGGGGCGAATGTCTTTACCGCCTCGGAAGTGGCGCGGGGCAAACCTGCGCCGGATCTGTTCCTGCATGCCGCCGGGCGGATGGGGGTGGCTCCGGCCCGCTGCCTTGTCATTGAAGACAGCCTGCCCGGCATTGCCGCTGCCGTCGCCGCCGACATGCCGGTCCTGCGCTATACGGGCGGTGCGCATTTACGCGACAGGGTTCTAAGACACCCCCCGGAGGTCAGAACTTTTGACAACTGGGCAGAGTTGTTCGTACTTGTCCCTTCATTGCAGGGGCGCTGAAGGGGGCGGAATGGCCAAGGGCGGACAGACAGCAGCAGACACTGGGCGACTCGACGACGCGGCCCGGGCGGGGTGGCTATATTACGTCGCCGGCAATACGCAGGATGAGATTGCCCGCAAACTTGGTGTTTCGCGACAGTCTGCCCAGCGCCTTGTCTCGCTTGCCGTCAGTGAGCGACTGGTCAAGGTGCGCCTCGATCACCCGATTGCGCGCTGCATGGAACTTGGCCAGGCTTTGACTGAGAAGTACAAACTGACCTCTTGCGAAATTGTCCCAAGCGACCCCGACGCCCCGGCCCTTCTGACGGGCATCGCGATTGCCGGAGCGACCTCGATGGAGCGTTGGCTGAAGGAGCCCGATCCAAAGATCATCGGGATTGGCACAGGCCGTGCCCTGCGGGCCTGTATTGAGTATCTGCCGCAAATGTCCTGCCCACAGCATCGTATCGTATCCCGCCTTGGCAACATGATGTCGGACGGGTCCGCGACGCCTTACAACGTGGTTATCCGTATGGCAGAGCGGGTGGGAGCAAGGCATTATCCAATGCCACTTCCGGTCTTTGCCAGTTCGGTCGAAGAGCTGCGCATCCTGCACAATCAGGAACCTGTGCGAAATTCGCTCGACCTTTGTGCCCGGGCCGACGTGACCTACGTCGGCATCGGCCAAATGGATACCTCGGCCCCCTTGATGCTGGATGGTTTCATGACCTCGGACGAAGTGCGGCTGTTGCGGGACAACAATGTCGTGGGTGAAATCACAAGCTGGGCCTATGACGCCAATGGCAAGGTTCTAGCAGGTGGCATCAACGAGCGGGTCGCCTCAGCCCCGTTGCAACCTGCCGATGACCGTCCGATGATCGGCATCGGGTCGGGCGAGGCCAAGGTTCCTGCGTTTCTGGGCGCGCTGCGGGGTCGGTTGATCAACGGTGTGATCACCAATGAATCGACCGCCGCCCTTATTCTTGCGGCCTGAAGGCGCCCAACTCCACTGGTCTGATTGGACCATAAGCCTCGCGAAAACCGGAATAGCCCGCGCCAAATGCCCTATTTGGTACCGTTTTGCTGCAAAAACGCCCCCAAACAAGGTTTTCGCATCCAATGAATTGCGTCTCGTGTCAGTCGCATTTAGGGCTGGAAATGTGAAAAGGTGTTCGAATGAAGAAAAGCGCGCCCACCCTTAAAGACATTGCCCGCGAGACGGGTGTGCATGTTTCGACAGTGTCCCGGGCACTGAACCCCAGCACGCGAACATCGATCACCGATGACGTGGTGAAAAAGATCAAGGACGCCGCGGAACAGCTTGGCTATCGGCCAAACCGCGTTGCGGCTGGGTTGCGGACAAGCCGGACCATGACTGTCGGCCTCATGATACCCGACATCACAAACTCGATCTTTCCGCCGATCCTGCGGGGGCTGGAAAGCGCGCTTGAGCCTATGGGCTACGCGGTCATCATGGTGAACACCGATAGCCTGACCTCGCGGGAACATGCGTTGGTCGACGTCCTTCGAGAGCGCGGTGTTGATGGTATCATCCACGCCGCCGTCTTGCGCGATGACCCCAAGATCCGGGCCGTTGCGGAAGATGGTACGCCACTCGTGACGGTGAACCGGCGGATCGAGAATTCGGGCATCCCGGCCGTCGTCAATGACGATGCCATGGGGGTGCGGCTGATGCTGAACCACCTTTATGAAAAGGGTCATCGCCGGATTGCCCATATTGCCGGACCGCTGATGCTGTCGACAGGTGAGATCCGACTTCGGGCCTTTCGAGAGATCGGTGCGGAACTGGGCCTTGATCTGCCCGATCAGGCCATCGCTACCGCCGACCGCTTTGATGAGGCCGAGGGCGAGCGTTGCGCTGCGGAACTTCTTGAGAGTGGCTGGAACCCGACGGCCCTGCTTTGTGCCAACGACCGTCTGGCCCTTGGTGCAATTTCAGTCCTGCGGGCGCGCGGCATTGCCTGCCCTGGCGAGGTTTCGGTCACCGGTTTCAACGACATGCCTTTCCTCGACATGATCGAGCCAAAGTTGACAACCATCCGCATTCAGCAATTCGAAGTCGGTCGGGTGAGCGGTGAAACCCTGCTGCGCATGATCCTTGACGACAGCGCCGAGATTGCCGAAGTTACCACATTGCCTGTCACTCTTGTTGAGCGCGATAGCGTCGCCCCTCCGCCCGGACACTCCTGATGACCACTGCACGACCCGCCGCCAATGATGCGGCCTACCTGGTGGTCCTGGCGATCAGCCTGTGCCACCTGCTGAATGACGTCATGCAGTCGCTGGTGTCAGCGATCTATCCCCTGCTTCAGGAAGAGTTCCTGTTGGAATTCTGGCAAATCGGCCTTCTGACCTTTGCCTTTCAGTTCACGGCCTCGGTCCTGCAACCGGGGATCGGGCTTTATACTGACAAGCATCCGCTGCCCCAATCGCTATCCTTCGGCATGGGATCAACGTTGATTGGCCTGTTCCTGTTGGCACGCGGCGACAGTTATGGCTGGCTGGTCGCCGGAGCGGTGATGATCGGGATCGGCTCTGCCGTGTTTCACCCCGAAGCGTCGCGAGTTGCACGGCTCGCCTCAGGTGGCCGCTACGGCCTTGCCCAATCGGTGTTTCAGGTTGGCGGCAACCTTGGCACGGCGATCGGGCCGCTGCTGGCCGCCTTCATTGTTGTCCCGCTTGGGCGACCGAGTATCGTCTGGTTTTCGCTGGTGGCCCTGTTGGGCATGGGCATCCTTTGGCGGGTCGGGCGTTGGTACGACAGGTACCGCAGGTCCGGCACCGGGCGGCGCGGGGCATCGACGCCGCACAATCTGTCGCCCGCACGGGTACGGGTGGCGGTGGGCGTCCTGATCATGCTGGTGTTTTCCAAGTTCGTTTACACCTCCAGCATTTCAAGCTTTTACACCTTCTACGTGATCGAAAAGTTTGACCTGACGACCCAGCAATCGCAGGTCATGTTGTTCGTGTTTCTGGGTGCCATGGCTCTTGGCGTCTTGCTCGGCGGCCCGTTCGGGGACCGGTTCGGCCCGTTGACGGTCATCTGGGTCTCGATCCTCGGGGTGCTGCCGTTCACCCTGTTGCTGCCCTATGCCAACCTGCCTGTCACCATCGTCCTTTCGGTAATCATCGGCATCGTGATCTCGGCTGCATTCCCCGCCATCTTGGTGTTCGTGCAGGAATTGATGCCGGGTCGGATTGGCCTTGTGAATGGGCTTTTCTTCGGGCTTGCCTTTGGGCTGGGCGGTATCTCGGCGGCAATTCTGGGCGTCGTGGCCGACTATAAGGGCCTCAGCTTTGTCTATCTGATCTGCTCTTACCTGCCGTTGCTTGGCCTTCTGACGATCCTTTTGCCCCGCGAAAATGAGATGGCGGCGGGCTAGGGTCCGGGGCCGACGATGCCGGGAGGCCAATCTGGTGCAATCGTTCGCATAATGCTTGCCAGTCGCAACATACCGAGACATGTTGGCGGATAACAACGGCTCTGGCCGATTGAGGATGCTGACCTGATGATCTCCTTCACGCTTAACGGAAAAACGGTCCAGGTGGACAGGTCCGGGGATGTTCCCTTGCTTTATGCCCTGCGGTCAGACCTTGGCCGGATGGCGACCCGCTTCGGCTGCGGACAAGAGCAGTGCGGGGCCTGCGTGGTCCTCGTCTCAGGCACCCCGCGCTATGCCTGCACCCTTCCGCTGTCAGATGTAGAGGGCGCCACGGTCGCCACCGCCGACGGGTTGGCCGACGACAGGATCGGCACGGCCCTTATCCATGCTTTCGAGGCCGAGAATGCGGGGCAATGCGGTTATTGCCTGTCCGGCATCCTGATGCGTGCAACTGCTTTGCTAACTGAAAATCCTGCGCCGACGGACGATCAGATCGCCGAGGCGCTCGAAGATCATCTGTGCCGCTGCGGCGCGCATCCGGGCATCATCAAAGGTATTTCGCGGGCGGCCCGAACCCTGACGGAGGGCGCGCGATGACCGACCTTCCGATGAGCCTCAAGACCACTCCGGCCATGGGTCAGTGGATCTCGTTTGAACAGCAGGGCTTCGTGACCCTGCGCACAGGTAAGGTTGAACTGGGACAAGGCATCCTGACCGCCCTTGCCCAGATTGCCGCGGACGGCCTTGGGACGGATCTGGGCCGCATCCTGCCCCAGTCCGCCGACACCGACCTATCCCCGAACGAGGGGATGACCGTAGGTAGCCTGTCGGTCGAAGTGTCAGGCGGCTCTATCCGCCTTGCGGCGGCGCAGGCGCGGATGGCCTTGTTAAAGGCTGCGGCCGAAAGGCTAGATGTCCCGCTTGACCGTGTCAGCAGCGAGGATGGCACGATCCTGAAAGATGGCGAACCGACAGGTCTGACCTTCTGGTCGCTGTCCGGGGATGTCGATTGGTCCCTGCCCGTAACCGGCGACGTTGCGGGTGCCCCCAATTCCCTTGTCGGCAGCAGCCCGCCACGCATTGACCTTGCCGCAAAGTACACCGGCGGCGGCTTCATCCACGATATGGTGATCGACGGGATGCAGCACGTTCGCATAATTCGACAGCCAACGCGGCTCGCCCGGCTTGTCGCGGTTGATGAGGCCTTCCTGACCCGCCGCCATCCGGCAGTGAGCGTCTATCGCAAAGCGGACTTTCTGGCCCTGATCGGGGCTGATGAATACGCCGTGGAAATGGCCCTGTCCGAGGCTGACCGCTTTGTCACGTGGGACAACGACACCGGACGTTGGACCCCGCCTCAAACCGCAGAACCAGAAGTGTTTGTCCAAGGCGATGCGACAACCGGGGCCGCAGAGGCAGTTAGCAAAACCTTTGTCGCGCGCTATAGCCGCCCGAATATCGCCCACGGCTCCATCGGCCCATCTTGTGCGTTGGCGGTCTATGACGGGGACCGGGTGACGGTCTGGTGCCATTCGCAGGGCATTTTTGAACTACGGGCCGAGATTGCGCGTTGCCTGTCGCTTGAGACCTCGCAGGTTCGGGTCATTCATGCGCATGGGGCAGGGTGCTACGGCCATAACGGGGCGGATGATGTGGGTCTGGATGCCGCCATTGTCGCCTTTGCCCATCAGGGCCAGCCGGTCCGGGTTCAATGGTCCCGGTCGGACGAGCTTGGCCATGGGCCGGTCGGCGCTGCCATGAGTGCCCAGATCGAGGCAACCCTGTCAGACGAGGGCCGCATTGCCAGTTGGCTGATGGAGGTCGACAGCGCCTCGCATGTGCAGCGCCCAGGTGCGAACGGGTATATCAACCTGACGTCGGCCGAGGCCCTTGATCCGGACAACGCCCCCAAACTGATCGCCGACCTGCCCGCAATGCGAGGGGGCGGGGCCTCGCGCAACAGCGTTGCCAACTATGATTTCCCGCAACATGTGACGGTCAGGCTGGATGCGTCCAGCCCGGTCCGGACGTCATCGTTGCGGTCGCTGGCGGCAAACCTGAACGTCTTTGCCATCGAATCAGCGATGGACGAACTGGCTGATATGGCCGGGGCGGACCCGCTTACCTTTCGACTGGACCATTTGTCCGACCCCCGCGCCCGCGCGGTCCTGACCGAGGTCGCGGACCTTGCGGCTTGGGCGCCGGACGCGTTGGGAGGCGACGGAGAAGGCCGCGGCATTGCCGTGGCGCGCTACAAGAACAAGGGATGCTGGCTCGCCGCTGTGGCCGACGTCGAGGTGGACGAAACGGTGAGGGTCAAGCGGTTGTGGCTGGTCTGCGACGCGGGTCTCCTGATCAACCCGGCTGGTGCCCTTAGCCAGATTGAAGGGGGCGCGATCCAGACGACAAGCTGGACGTTGAAAGAGGCTGTGCCTGTCGAGGACGGGCAAATCCCGCCGCTGGATTGGGAAAGCTATCCGATCCTGCGATTCTCTGAACTGCCCAGGATCGAGACGCGTTTCATCGTGAACCCTGAAAACCCGCCTCTTGGGGCAGGCGAGGCGACTCAGGGTCCGGTGGCGGCCGCCATTGGCAATGCCGTCGCCCGGGCCCTAGGGCAGCGGATGCGTGACCTTCCCCTGTCGAGGGACCGCCTGATGGCCATGTTGCTGTCAGACTAGATTGGGCAGGCAGGCAACCGGGTTGGGCCGGTTTTTAGCCTGGTGAAGCATTTGGATAACAATCTTGCGCGGTGGAGTAATTCTCTAACCCCTGCGCCCTATTGTCCGCTGGACGCTGTCCCCAATGCCCGATAAAGAGCGCCAGAATGACTGGCGGCGGCCCGCCGGTGATCCAATCCGACCCGGCCATCGGCCGGCCCACTAACGGAGATGCACGCCCCATGTCACATACAGACGATACCCAGGGCACACGTCGCGACTTCATTTACTACGCCACAGCTGGCGCAGGCGCAGTTGTAACGGGTGCAGCGGTCTGGCCGCTGGTGAACCAGATGAACCCTTCCGCCGATGTGCGCGCCCTGGCTTCGATCCAGGTCGACGTCTCTGGCGTTGATGAAGGCACCCAGTTGACGGTGCTTTGGCAGGGTAAGCCGGTGTTCATTCGCTACCGGACCGCGGAAGAGATCGAAGCCGCCCGTGCCGTCGATGTCGACAGCCTGCCCGACCCGATGGCAGAAAACGCGAACCTGACCAACGCCACGGCCCCTGCGACGGACGAGAACCGTTCCCTGTCGGAAGACGGGTCCTGGTTGGTCCAGATGGGCGTTTGTACCCACCTTGGTTGCGTTCCCCTCGGCGAGCAGGGCGACTTTGGCGGATGGTTCTGCCCGTGCCACGGCTCGCACTACGATACAGCCGGTCGGATCCGCAAAGGGCCCGCACCGCGCAACCTTCCCATTCCGGTCGCGTCCTTCGTGGACGAGACCACGATCCAGCTCGGTTAAGGAGAGGCACCCATGGCCGGTATTCCCCACGACCATTATGAACCCAAGTCTGGTGGCGAAAAGTGGCTCCATAGCCGTTTGCCCATCGTCGGACTTCTTTATGATACCCTATTCATCCCCACTCCGAAGAACCTCAACTGGATGTGGATTTGGGGCATTGTCCTGACCTTTACCCTGGTCATGCAGATCGCCACCGGCGTTGTCCTTGTCATGCACTATACGCCGCATGTGGACATGGCCTTTGCCAGCGTCGAACACATCATGCGTGACGTGAACGGCGGGCATATGATCCGTTACTTCCACCAGAACGGCGCGTCGCTGTTCTTTGTGGCAGTCTACCTGCACATGTTCCGGTCACTGTACTACGGCTCCTACAAGGCGCCGCGTGAAGTGACCTGGGTTATCGGCATCCTGATGTTCTTGCTTATGATGGGCACAGCGTTCATGGGCTACGTTCTTCCCTGGGGTCAGATGTCGTTCCACGGCACGGCTGTTATCACCGGCCTGTTCGGGGCGATCCCCTTCATCGGCGAGGCGATCCAGACCTGGCTCTTGGGCGCATCCGCTGTTGGTCAACCGGCGCTCAACCGCTTCTTCTCGTTGCACTATTTGCTGCCCTTCGTCCTGCTGGGCCTGACGATCGTGCACATCTGGGCGTTCCACACGACCGGCAACAACAACCCCACCGGGGTCGAAGTCCGCCGGACATCCAAGGAAGAAGCGCAGAAAGACACCCTGCCATTCTGGCCTTACTTCGTGATCAAGGACCTGTTTGCACTGGCCATCATTCTGGCCGTGTTCATGGCAATCGTCGGCTTTATGCCCAACTACCTTGGCCACCCAGACAACTACATCCCGGCAAACCCGCTGGCGACGCCATCGCACATCGTGCCGGAATGGTACTTCCTGCCCTTCTACGCGATCCTGCGGGCCTTTACCGCTGACGTCTGGGTCGTGATGCTGGTTGATTGGATCAGCTTTGGGATCATCGACGCCAAGTTCTTTGGGGTTCTGGCCATGTTCGGCGCAATCATCGTGATGGCGCTGGCTCCCTGGCTGGACACATCGTCGGTGCGTTCGGGCCGGTACCGTCCGATGTTCAAGTGGTGGTTTGCGCTGCTGGTTGTCGACTTCATCGTTCTGATGTGGGTCGGGGCCATGCCGGCGGAAGGGATCTACCCCTACATCTCGCTCATCGGTTCGGCCTACTGGTTCGGCTACTTCCTGATCCTGCTGCCGCTTCTTGGCGTGATCGAGAAACCGACCACTCCGCCCAGCACGATCGAGGCCGACTTTAACGACCACTACGGCGATACTGCGGTAAAGGGCGGCGCTGCCGCTCCGACCCCGGCCGAGTGAGAAAGGACCATCTGATGTTGAGAACGCTTACTCTCACGGCTGCTCTTGGCCTTGGCCTTTTGGCCGCTGGGGTTCCTGCCCCGGTTCGGGCCGCGGGCGAGGCCCATGTCGAGGACTTCGATTTCTCGTTCGAAGGTCCTTTCGGAAGCTACGACCAGATGCAGCTCCAGCGGGGCCTGCAGGTCTTTACCGAGATCTGCGCGTCCTGCCACGGCCTGCATTACGTGACGTACCGCAACCTGTCGGACGAAGGTGGGCCCGGCCTGCCCGAGGACCAGATGCGGGCATATGCGGACCAGTACGAGGTCTGGGACCCGACGTTGCTGGACGGCGAAGGCGACTATCGGCCGGCAACACCGGCGGACAAGTTCTTTAACTCGTCCCTCTCCAACGCTCCGGACCTTAGCCTAATGGCCAAGGCCCGGGCCGGCTTCCACGGACCCTACGGCACGGGTTTGAGCCAGCTGTTCAACGGCATGGGCGGACCAGAGTACATCGCCTCACTCATGGTAGGCTATGAAGAAGAGCCGGAGTGCGCGCTCGATGGTCCCGTCATGGACGGCTACTACAACACTGCTTTCGCCAATGGTGGCTTCTCGCCGACCTGTATCGACGAGAACGGCAAGCACATGGTTCCGGGAAGCTGGATCGCGATGCCCCAGCCGCTTTATGGCGATGACGTCGACTATGCCGACGGCCACTCGACTGAGTTGCATCACGTGGCTGAAGATGTTTCGGCCTTCCTGATGTGGGCAGCCGAGCCAAAGCTGGTTGCACGCAAGCAGGCCGGTCTGACCGGCGTGCTGTTCCTCACCGTTCTTTCGGTGCTGCTCTATCTGACGAACAAGCGGATCTGGGCCCCGGTCAAGCATCCCAAGAAAAGTTGATCGGTTCTTCTGATCCGGCAAAAGCGGCGCTTTCCTGAAAGGGAAGGCGCCGTTTTCCTTTGTGGGCGGTGGGTCTGGACCCACCTTACCGCTGGCATTTGCCAAAGGCGCGTAAGGTGGGTTTCAACCCACCTCCCGCCCAAGGTAGCGACGCAAGGCTTCGGGCGGATGATCCAGCAGCGCCTGCGGCGGAACCGGCGGCACCGCTTTGCCTTCGGCCACAAAGACAACTGCATCTGCAATTCGGCGGGCATCCTCAGGATCATGGGTGACCATAACCAGAGTGCGTCCCGCGGAACCAAGCACCTCGACGGCAAGGTCCAGCATCTCGGCCTTCAGGCCGGGACCAAGGGCGGCGAAGGGCTCATCCATCAGGACCAGTGGACGCTCGGCCAGCAAGGCCCGACCAAGGGCCGCTCGGCTCTGCTGTCCTCCCGACAAGGCCCCCGGTCTTCGGTCGCCAAGATCCGCCAGCCCGACCCGGTCCAGCACCCATTCAACCTTGGCCTTGTCGGCCTGGGTCAGCCGCAGCGTAGGGTGCAGGCCCAGCCCAAGGTTCTGGTTCACCGTGAGATGCGGGAACAGGTTATGATCCTGAAACAGGATGCTGATGGGACGCGACCCCGGAGGAACTTGGGTCAGGTCTTGCCCGTCCCAGACCACTCGCCCAGCGACGGGTGCCAGAAACCCGGCAATGGCGCTAAGCAGGGTCGATTTCCCTTCGCCTGAGGGGCCAAGGACGGCCGTCACCTGACCCGGCTTTAGCGACAGATCGGCGGACAGGCGAAAGCCGTCCTGTTCAAGCCTCAGCTCATCCAGCCACAAGCCTTCAGTCATCCACCCTGCCTCCCCTATCGCAAAGCCAGAATGCAAGCAGGCTGAGGGCCAAAAGGACAAGCGCTACTCCGGCGGCGGCATCCATACGATAGGCGCCCATCAGGCGATACATGGCAAGGGGCAGGGTTTCCTGCCCACCCGTTGCAAACAGCGTGATCACGCCCAGATCCCCCATGCTAAGCGCTGCGCTCAACCCCGCTGCAAATCCGATTGGCCTGCGCAAACGGGGAAAGATCAACCACCTGAGCCGTGCCCAACCGCGCAGCCCCAGACTGTCAGCTAGGCGGCCGTAGTCGCCCTCGACCCGGGCCAGTTCTGGCGCAATGGACCGATAAGCAAAGGGCAGGGCCATCGTTGCGTTCACAAGGGCCGTAACGACAAGGGCAAGGCGAGCGGGGTTCATCAGGGGATGCACAATCAGGAATAGCCCCGTTCCGATGACTAGGCCAGAGGCCGCCAGCGGAAGCGTGCTGGCCAGCCCCGCCAGCGCCCCGCCCCAGCGCATCGCCAGCGTCAGGGCCAACCCAAGGCACAGGATCGTGGACAGGACCGCCACCAGAACTGAGCGTAACGCGGCAGGCCAGATGCTTATTGGCAGATCTGCCAGACCAGACAATCCGCGGGTCACCACCATCGCCAGTGGCAGAAGGAGAAAACATGCCGCGGCGACAAGGACCGCACCGTCCCTCACCACAGACCATCTGCCGCCATCCCATCGTTGCACAACCCGGTCCAACCCGCCGCCCTGTGCCTGAGGCAGCGTCACCGTCCAGGCCAGGATGGCGGCAATGGCGCAGATGCCGAATTGCAGGACAGCGAGCCGGGCCGCGCCTGCAAGGTCAAAGTCAAACCGCAGCGCCTGATAAATCGCAAGCTCGACCGTTGTGGCGCGAGGCCCGCCTCCTAGAATGAGTGCAACGGCAAAGCTTGTCAGGCAAATCAGGAAGATCGCCAACGCAATGCCCGGCACAACGGCCCGCAACATCGGCCATTCCAGAAACCGTCCCGGCGGGAGGTCAAGCGTGGCCGCCAGGCGAAACCGCTCAGCCGGGATCGACAGCCAGCCTTGGAGGATTAGGCGCACGGCCAAGGGAAGGTTGAAGAACACATGGGCCAGAACGACGCCGTGGAACCCGTAAATACTGACCTCAGTCAGGCCGATTGCTGACAGGGCACCATTCAACAGGCCGCCCCGTCCAAAGACGGCCAACAGGCCCAGCACCGCCACTATGACCGGCAGGATGAAGGGCGCGCCCATCAGCGTTACCAAAAGGCTGCGTCCGCGAAAGCGCCGACGGGCCAATGCCCGCGCCACTGGAATGGCCACGAGCACCGACACCGCCGACGAGGCGGCTGCCTGCAAAACAGTGAACCGTACCGCCGCCCAATCCGCAGGACCAAGCCATTGGCCCGTCCCTGCGCGCAGGGCAACGATACACAGCGTTCCAAGGGTCAGCACCAGAACCAGCCAGGCGGCTATTGCACCTGGCCAGCGGGGCAGCCCCGGGGCTAGCGGGACAGGGCGTTGCGCCATTCTGTTATAGCCTCATCCCTTATCTCGCGGGCTGCAGGGCCAGACAGCAACAGGGCACTACCGGGAACGGCCAGCGTTTCAAACCCGCCCGGAAGGCCGCTTTCAGGCGTGACCGCGGGGTACATCCAGTTGGTCATCGCAATCTCGTCCTGAAAGCCGGGGCTGACCATAAAGGCCATGAAAGAGCGGGCCAGATCAGGCACATCTGAGCTTTGCAAAACACCTGCCACTTCGATCTGCATGTAATGCCCTTCCTCAAAGGTCCATGAGGTCTTGGACCCATCGCCTTCCGCGATCAGATGATAGGCGGGAGAGGTCGTGTAGGACAGAACCGCGTCCGCCTCACCCTCAAGGAAAAGGCCATAGGCCTCTGACCAGCCGGGGGTGACGGTGACGATGTTGTCGGCCAGCGCCTCCCATATTTCAGGGGCACGGTCGCCGTAGGCCTCCTTCACCCAGAGGACCAGACCAAGGCCGGGGGTGGAGGAGCGGGGGTCCTGGATCACAATGCTCAGATCGCTTTGGGCCAAAGCCTCAAATGTGGCCGGCGCAGGCACCGTGACATCGCTGACAAAGGCAAAGTAGCCCCAGTCATAGGGTAAGAAGGTTGCATCGTCCCAGGCGATGGGCAGATCCAGCGCAGGCATCAGTCCGTGGGGCGCAAAGAGGCCCGTATCAGCGGCAGCGGCCGTCAGGTTGGTGTCGAGGCCAAGCACGATGTCCGCGTCGGTCCTGGCCCCTTCAAGCTGGAGCCGGGCCAAGAGGGCCGCGCCATCGCCATGGCCGACAAACTGCAGATCGCAGGCGCAGGTGGCCTCGAATGCCGCCTCAACCACCGGGCCGGGGCCCCATTCGGTGACAAAGCTGTCGTAGGTGTAGATCGTCAAGACGGGGTCTTGTTGTGCCTGCGCGATGCTGGCACTCAAGAACAGTCCTGCGACATGGGTCAGATGGAGTTTCATGTTTCATCCTTTTCACATGCGGCCAAGACGGATGGGGGCAGTGAGGACGAACTCATGACCTTCCCTCCGCCGGTCCTAACCGGTTCAGGTTCAACGGGTTCGCTTGCGCATCTCAGCCATTTGCATGGCACCCCGAGGTGATGCAGAACCTATCGCAGAATTCCCTGACTTCAAGTGGAAGATTTTTCGCGAAAAATCTTGGCCCGCCCCGCCAGATCCCCTATGCCAAAGGCCGCAGCTTCGGGAGCGCAGAGTATGTCCATCAATTCCTTCGGCCATCTGTTTCGGGTTACCACCTGGGGCGAAAGCCATGGCCCTGCGCTTGGCGCGACTGTCGACGGTTGCCCGCCGGGCGTGGCCATTGATGCCGCGGGTCTTCAACACTGGCTCGACAAGCGCCGTCCCGGTCAGAACAAGAACACGACCCAACGGCAAGAGCCTGACGCGGTCGCCATTCTATCCGGGGTCTTTGAAGGCCAGTCCACCGGCACCCCGATCCAGTTGATGATCGAGAACACGGATCAACGGTCAAAGGACTACGGCGACATTGCCCAGACCTTTCGACCCGGTCATGCCGACATCACCTATCACCAGAAGTATGGCCTGCGCGATTATCGTGGCGGCGGTCGGTCGTCGGCCCGCGAAACGGCCGCCCGTGTCGCGGCAGGCGGGGTCGCCCGGGCGGCCCTTGCCACCCTTGCACCGCAGGTCGAGATCAAGGGCTACATGGTCCAAATGGGTCCCAAGACCATAGATCGCACGCGGTTCGACTGGGACGCGATTGACCAGAACGATTTCTGGTGCCCCGATCCGACCGTAGCGGCGGAATGGGAAGACTACCTCGATTTCCTGCGTCGCAAGGACCACAACTCGGTCGGGGCGATGATCGAGGTTGTCGCCCGCAACGTTCCGCCGGGTCTGGGTGCGCCAGTGTATGGCAAGCTTGATACAGACCTTGCGGCCGCGATGATGTCGATCAATGCGGTAAAAGGCGTCGAGATCGGCGAAGGCATGGCCGCCGCTGCCTTGACCGGACGCGACAATGCGGACGAGATTTTGATGGGCCCGGACGGACCCGAGTACAGCTCGAACCACGCTGGTGGCATTCTGGGCGGCATTTCGACCGGGCAGGACATCGTCGTGCGTTTCGCAGTCAAGCCGACCTCCTCGATCCTGTCATCGCGCAAGTCCATTCGCATTGATGGATCAGAGACCGAGGTCGTGACAAAGGGGCGCCACGATCCCTGTGTCGGCATACGCGCCGTGCCGGTGGGCGAGGCGATGATGGCCTGTGTCCTGCTGGACCACCTGATCCTGGACCGGGGTCAGACCGGAGGCGTGCGCGGCAAGATCGGCTAGTCCATGGCACGCCCCCGACAGAGTCATATCCATCACAGGGCGGGCGGGAAACCGCGCCTCCCCGATGCCCCGCCTCGACGACCGGAGCCTATCCACGCCATGATGGGGTCACACTTGAATTGACGCGCAGGTCAGCCGTTTGCTCGAAATATTTGGCATAACCTTCCCAATCTTTGCCATTGTCGCTTTGGGCTATGTGACTGTGTACAAAGGTGTTTTCGAACCCGGCGATATGACCGTCCTGGGCAAGTTCGTGATGACCATCGCCCTTCCCGCCCTCATGTTCTCGGCTGTGACGGGACAAGGCGCGGGGATGATCCTCGATCCGTCCTATATCGTTGGCTATGCCTTGGCCGGGCTCTTTGTGATTGTCTTTGCGCTGATCTGGTTTCGGCTGAACCTGTTGCGCACACCGACCGGCCCGGCCCGGCGGGCGATCGCAGTCATGGGCACCGCCTGTCCGAACTCGGCCTACGTTGGCTTTCCGGTCCTGCTCCTTGCCGTGCCCGATGTCGCCGCCCAGGCGTTTGCGATGAACATCCTTGTCGAAAGCTTTCTGATCGTCCCGATCTGTTTTCTTCTTGTGGGCGGTTCCCGTCCAAGTGAAGGCAAGCCCCTTTTGCGTGTCGCCATCGATGCCTTGTGGAGCGTTGTGCGCAAACCCATGGTTATCGGGCTTCTCGCCGGTCTTGCCGTGTCCGCCAGCGGGCTAACGCTGCCCGATCCCTTCACCAAGCTTGTAGATACGATGGCCTCATCTACAGCCGCCCTGGCCCTGTTTTTCATTGGTGGCACATTGGTGAGCCTGCCGATGCGGGGCAATGTCGTCATGGCTGGTGAGGTCGTGGCCGGTAAGCTTCTTGTCCATCCTGCTATGGCCATGATGGCGGCCATGGTCCTGATCCCACTGGGCCTGCCTGGTTTGTCGGACCCCTTGCGGGTTGCATTGATCCTGTCGGCGGCCATGCCGATGATGGGCATCTATGCCATTTTTGCCCATGACTATGGCCACGAAGGCCTCGCCTCGCTTGGCCTATTCGGAGCCACAGTCGGCGCGTTTGTGACCGTGTCCGCGTTTCTGGCCATTCTGCTCTGACCAGAAGGGTCAGGCACCGGGTGTGGTGGCCTTACGCTGGCGGGCCCGCTCAAGCCCCAATTGACGTTCCCTGAGGATGATAAGGACACCGGCCGTGATGATGATCGCCGCCCCAGTCAACATGATCAGCGTCGGCACCTCTCCAAATACAAAGTACCCCACACCCAGCGCCAGCAGCATGGAGGTATATTCAAACGGCGCAATCAACGAGGCATCGGCATGGCGATAACCAGTCGTCAGAAAAATCTGTCCCACGCCCCCAAGAAGCCCGGCAAGGATAAGCATCGCGAACTCTCTCGGGGCGGGCACGACCCAGCCCCAGAAGATCGTCAGTGACGACATGACCGTAGCCGTCACCGAAAACCAAAACACGATAGCCGCCGTCCCTTCGGTCTGGACAAGCTTGCGGACAAACACCTGGGCAAGTGCGGCAAAAAAGGCTCCACCCAGAACGACAACCGCTCCCAATGTCTCACGGCTGTTCATCTCGGCCCCGATCGACAAACGCGGCGACAGAACGATCATCACCCCCACCATGCCAAGGGCGACCGCGGACAGGCGATAGGCCCGCACCTTTTCGTTCAGGAACATGGCTGCAAAGACGACCACCAGGAGCGGCGCAGCATAGCCGATGGCGGTGACCTCGGGCAGCGGCAAAAGGCCTAGCCCGGCAAAGCCAAGGCCCATGGCCGTGGTACCGACAAGGCCCCGCCAGACATGGCCCATAGGGTTGGATGTCTCGAGCCCGTGGCGCAGCTCGCCCCTCAGGATGAGCCAGGTGACGATAACGGGAATCGCAAAGAACGACCGAAAGAAAACGGCCTGGCCCGGCGGGACGTGGTCCGACGTCGCTTTGATCAGCGATGCCATCGCCACAAAGATGCAAACCGACAGGACCTTATAAGTGATTCCACGCAGCGGGTTCATCAAGCTTCCCTTCAAGGGCACATTAGACATGTGTCCGCGAAGGGAAAACATGATTTCGGGCCCAGTCCGATCAACGACGCCCTACCCGAGGTTTGCCCGGCGATTGGTCGGCTAGACGGTCTGACCCTGATCAATCCTCAGGTACTGAAGAACCCGCCCGTGCCCACGGGTGGCCGGTCGCCGGGCATGAAGCGCCCTGAAGGCCGGGTGGACACCCGATTGCCTGTCCAGTTTCAAAAACTCGCGCAAGCGGCGTGTGGTGGAGCGTTCGTCCAGGCCGCTTGAAGGTCTGTCGATGATATGGCGTTGCATTGGCATCTCCTTCATCAATGGACCAGCACCCTAGCACAGGTGGGACAGAATTTCACCTATTGGCTGCCGGACGGCCGATTTTGGCTCAGACGTGCCCACCGGCGCTACCCGGCAGGACGCAACCTGACGATGCCGCCATCGGGTGCCGGCGCGTCTATCAAGAGCAGGACAGACCCGTCGGGCGCCTCTTCCACGTCCCGGATGCGGCCCTGATCTGTGACCACCCTCTCTTCCCCAATGACCCGCCCCCCTTGCATCTTCAGCCGGACCAGCGCGCCGGGGTTAAGCGACCCAATCAGCAAATCACCTCGCCAGCGTGAAAAGGCGCTGCCCTGGTAGAACACCATGCCGCCCGGTGCGATTACGGGATCCCAGTAGTAGACCGGTTCCTCCATCCCCTCGGCCCGCGGCTGGCCGGTGCCGACAGAGCTGCGGTTGTAGTTGACGCCGTAGCTGACCACTGGCCAGCCATAGTTTGCCCCTGGTTCCGGCCGGTTCAGCTCATCCCCTCCGGCGGGGCCATGTTCTACGGTCCAAAGCGCCCCGGTGCGGGGGTGGATGGCCGCCCCCTGGGGGTTGCGATGACCGTAGGACCAGATCGTATCAAGGCCGTCCCGCCGGACAAAGGGGTTGTCAGAGGGGGCACTTCCGTCCAGTTGGATGCGGACCACCTTTCCGTAGGTCGTCGAGAGATCCTGGGCCAGTACCCGCTCGGCCCGGGTCGAATGTTCACCTGTCGTGATAAAGGCATGGCCACGACCATCCAACAGGATCCGCGATCCATAGTGCATCGGCGTCGGGGAAGGAGGCGACTGGACAAAAATGTCCTGAACATCGGTGACGCGGAGGGCTGCAATGTCCAGGATACCCCGGGCGGCTGCCGTCACGGTGCCACCCTGCACAGGTTTCGCGTAGGTCCAGAAGATGGTGTTGTCCTGCAAGAATTCTGGGCTGACGGTAACATCAAGCAGGCCCCCCTGACGGCGGTCATCAACCTCCGGGAGGCCCGAAACGGGGGCCGAGACCGCACCCTCCGCCGTCACCACCCGCAACCGGCCCGGACGCTCTGTGACCAGCCATGCGCCGCCGGGCAAGGGCGCAATGCCCCAAGGGTTCGCCAATCCGGTGACAAAGGGTTCGACCGTCACAGGGGTTTGCGTCAGGCTAGGGGCACGGGTCTGGTCCGGGAAGGCCGGCTCGAACGACGCATTCCGTGGACCCTGTTCAACCGGGGCAGCCTGCGCCAAGGCCAGAGCAGGCAGCAGGATCAAAATGGCGGCAGCAAATATCCTCATCCCGACGGGCTCCTCTGTAAAACCTGTCCCATAGACTACCATCCAAACGGAAAGGTGCGACCTATGGCTGGTCACCAAGGCGTGAGATTGCCCACCGGGCCGCATCAGCGACAACAGCGTCAGGGTCGTCGGCCAAGGCTTGGGCGACTGGTTGCAGGGACTTGTCCCCCGAATTCCCGATTGCGTAAAAAACGTTCCTGACAAAGCGGTCGCGACCTATACGCTTGACCGGACTGCCGGCAAACCGGGCGCGAAAGGCCGCATCGTCCAGCCGGGCAAGATCGGCCAGTAAAGGCGGCCCGTCTTGGCGTAGATAGCGCATCTCGGTCGCGGCCACGGCAAACTTGTTCCAGGGACATACCGCCAGGCAATCGTCGCACCCGTAGATGCGATTGCCCATCCGGGACCGAAGGTCAGGGGCAACAGGGCCCCGATGCTCGATCGTCAGATAGGAGATGCAGCGGCGGGCATCCAGTTGATAGGGGGCGGGAAAGGCTTCCGTCGGGCAGATATCCAGACAGGCGGTGCAAGACCCGCAATGCTCCGCTTCAGGCTCGTCCGGCTCGAGTTCTACGGTGGTGAAAATCGCACCCAGAAACACCCAGTTTCCCAGATCCCGGCCCAGCAGGTTGGTATGCTTGCCCTGCCAGCCCAGCCCGGCAGCCTGCGCGAGGGGCTTTTCCATCACCGGGGCGGTATCGACAAACACCTTGATTTCAGCTCCGGGGACCTGCGAAATCAACCAGCGGCCGACGGCCTTCAAGCGCTTCTTGACAAGGTCATGGTAGTCGCGGCCGTGGGCATAGACACTGATCGCCCCACGGTCCGTCTGGTCCAACACAGCCAGAGGGTTATGAATGGGGGTATATGCCTCTGCCAACATGATGACCGACCGGGCTTCGGGCCATAGGGCAGACGGATCGCCACGCCATGCCATACGCTCGGCCATCCAATCCATCTGTCCGTGGCGACCTGCCTCAACAAACGCAGCGAGGCGGCCGGCGATGTCGGGGACGCCATCCGGGCGACAGATCCCGATCTTGGAAAAACCGGCCTCAAGAGAAAATGAGGTCAGTCCCTCTTTCAGGCCCTGGCTTCTTTGGATCACAAGTATCCTCGGGGGTCTGGGGGCAGACAGCCCCCAGCCGTCACCGCCTCAGAAATCCAGATCGGCATAATGCGCAGGCGGAATAAACCCTGGGACCTGATCCGCGAGCAGGGATCGGAAGGCCGGACGCGACTTGATTTTGGCGTACCAGTCCTTGACGCTCTCGGATCTGTTCCAGTCCACATCCGATATGTAGTCAAGGCAGCTCAGGTGGGCTGCGGCGGCAAAGTCGGCAAGGCTCATGTCATTTCCAGCCAGCCAACGGCGGCTTTCCAATAGCCAGGACATGTAATCAAGGTGAAACTTGATCGCCTTGGCCCCGGCTTTCACATTCGCACTGTCGGGATAACCCGATCCCATGACTTTCCGAAAAACCCGCTCACCGATCAGCTTCGAAGTCACTTCCGCATGAAACTTGTCATCGAACCAGCTCACAATACGGCGAACCTCATATCGGGTCTCGGCATCGCGGGGCATGAGGGACGGAGTCGGGTAGACCTCTTCGAGGTATTCACAAATGGCACCGCTGTCGGCCATCGTGCGGTTTCCAAGCTTCAGGACAGGGACCTTGCCGGCCGGGTTGCGCCGCAGAAAGTCGGGATCCTGTTCCCAGTAACGCTCTTCGACGAGTTTTACTTCGATCTTCTTTTCGGCAAGGCTCAACCGCACCTTCCGGCTGAAAGGGGACAGCGGGTAGTGATAAAGTATGTTTGTTGAGCCAGAGGCACGGTCAGTTTGCATGGTACTTCAATGCCATCGTGAGGGCGTCTGTTCAATGGGGATGATGGCTTCAACCTTCAAAGCAGGCTGCCCGGCCATCGGCCTGTATCGTCGCCGCACCATCCGCGATCGAGGCGGCGCGGCGGCGTATAAAGTCAGTCGGATTGCTGGCGGACCGTGTCTTGGGGCTTGGCAACACGGCCGCCAGACGGGCTGCCTGAGTTGGGCTCAGGTCAGCCGCATCAACGTTGAAATAGTGCCGGGCGGCGGCCTGCACCCCAAAGACACCTTCGTCGAACTCAACCACGTTAAGGTAAACCTCCAGTATCCGGCGCTTGCTCCAGACCCCTTCAATGACGGGCGTCATAAGTGCCTCCATCGCTTTGCGCAGCCAGGAGCGCCCCTGCCAGAGATAGACATTCTTGACCACCTGCTGACTGATCGTTGAGGCGCCCCGCCCGCCGCCAGCCTCCATGGCCAGTTGAATGGCCTTCAGATCAAGGCCCCAGTGCAGGCAGTAATTCGCATCTTCTGCCGCTACGACGGACCTGGCCATGACCGGGGCAATCTCATCCATTGCAACCCATTCCCGATCCAATCCGCCCAATCGACGACCTTCGGAAACCATGTAGGGCGTCGTCGGAGGATTAACGAAACTAAAGAAGATCACGGCCAAAAGAACGGTTCCAGAAATCACGACAAGTCCTCGCAACAGCCACTGGAATAGCCATCGCAACGGACGACGCCGTTTGCCAGGCTTTTCCTCGGTCTTGGCTCTGGAGCCACTCCGCGGCTTTCTTGTCGATTTGGGTGTGCGCGCCATGTCGCCATAAGCCATCGCGTGATCGGCCGGGTCAAGCCCGCGCCCGGGACCAATTGGGACTAAAGGGACCGTTAAAGAAGTTGTGCCTCGACCGCCCGCAAGACACGCCGTGCGGTGACGCGCCCGCCCTTGCCAGGCACAGGGTCAAGCTCGGGAAACAGGGCAAGCAGTTCGTCCCGGATCCCAGCGTCCGCCATCATGATGTAGTCGCCGGGATGAAAGCTTTCCGAAAGCAGCCCTTCTGCCAGGACAATCTCGTGTTCATCACAAAGGAAATGGTGGTAGTCGACCTGCGGCACTGGCAGGCGGTGGATGGTGTCGCCATTCACAAGATGCTTGGCGGCAACAAGTACCTCGTCCTCGCCAAAGAAAAGTTCGGCCCGCCAGCCGGTGATCACCATCCGGTGCTGCGGAGAAACCAGCAGTTGACGTTCATTGTCGAGCGCGCCCGGGGCAAATCGGATAGGAGCAAAATCACCTGTCCCATCTGTGCGCCGATGCCCCGTCCACAGGATTGGCTGCATCCCATGATCGCGGGTCAGGACGCGGTCGCCCACCTCAAGCTGTTCAACCGGCTTTGGGCCGGCTTCGGTCTCAATCATGGTTCCGGCAGCGAAACAGGGCGGACCAAGCTGACCCACGGGGATGTTCGTGCTATTGGTAACCCAGCTCGAGCTGTTGAACGTCGCCGGCTTGAGAATGGTGCCATCATTCGGGGTAAAGACGGCTCGCCCATCGGCCGTGTAGAACGTCACTCCGCGGATGGTGACCGCGCTGCCATCCATGGTGACCCGGATGACATCGTTGACCCAGATAGCCGTGATGTCAGAGCCGTCAAAGCTATCGTTGTTGCTCGAGGAGATCCGCCCGTCGTTGTTCTGGTCAATGAAAGAAAACTGGGACGGCGTCAGACTCGTTCCTGGGTCCGGCGGGTTGCCCGGATCCATGACGTAGAACTGATCTGAATAGGACGTCGGCAAAGGGACGCTCCAAAGAAAATTACTTTTTGTTCAACGCTCCTTTTATCGTCGGTCTTTTCGTCGCGAGTTGGATCAGATCGCGGCCATTTCTGGGGCCAAACATGGCAAAGCCGGGGCAGTTACCGACCCGGCTTTGGCATTTGTTCAACTTCAGTCCTTTACTCGGCGGGCATCGCCTTGACTTCATCGGTCAGAGGGTGGGCCAGATGGGCCAGCATTTCTTTCGGGCAAACCTGAACGAAATGCGCCTTTTCGGCATCCCAGTGCTGCAGGATCTCTCTTGCCTTGTGGCTTCCGGTTTCCTTGGCGTGCCGTTCGATCAGGGACTTGAGCTGGTCTTCCCAGGCATCAACCGTCACCGGGCAGGTCACCAAGGTCTCCATGTTCATCAGCGGCTCGGCCAGACCTTCGGGATCATAAAGATAGGCCATCCCCCCGGTCATACCTGCCCCAAAGTTCGCCCCAATAGAGCCCAGGATGACAGCGATGCCGCCTGTCATGTACTCGCATCCGTTCGACCCGCACCCTTCGATAACCACCTTGGCGCCAGAGTTGCGCACAGCAAAGCGTTCGCCCGCACGGCCTGCGGCAAAGAGATATCCGTCGGTGGCACCGTAAAGGACGGTGTTGCCGATGATGGTGTTTTCAGAGGCAACGAGGGGCGAGGCCATGGGCGGCCGCACCACGATGGTGCCACCCGACAGGCCCTTGCCAACATAGTCATTGGCGTCGCCCGACACCTCAAGCTTGAGGCCCGGCGCAGCAAAGGCACCCAGCGACTGGCCGGCAGATCCCTTGAGCTTGACCGTCAGGTGATCGGGCTGGAGGCTGTTGCGCATCCCGAATTGCTGAACGATGTGGCTGGACGTCCGCGTTCCGATGGTCCGCAACGTGTTCTGGACCGCATACTCCAACTGCATCTTTTCGCCATCCTGAAGGAAGCGGGCAGCGTCCTTCACAATCTCGGCGTCCAGCGTGTCGGGCACGGGGTTGCGCGGCTTGTTCCGGTCGTAGGTGATCTGGTGGGCACCATCGACCGTGATTAACAGCGGGTTAAGATCAAGGTCATCGAGATGCGCCGCACCGCGCGATACCTGCGTCAACAGATCCGCCCGGCCGATCACCTCGTCCAGCGACCGCGCCCCGATCGAGGCGAGGATTTCGCGCACTTCGGTGGCGTAGAAGGTGATCAGGTTAACGACCTTTTCGGCATTCCCCGTGAACTTTGCCCGAAGGGCTTCGTTCTGGGTGCAGACACCGACCGGGCAGGTGTTGGACTGGCACTGACGCACCATGATGCAACCCATGGCGATCAGGGCAGCGGTGCCGATCCCGTACTCCTCGGCCCCCATCATGGCAGCCATGACGATGTCACGCCCGGTCCGCAAACCGCCGTCGGTCCGAAGGGTCACCCGGCTGCGCAGGTTGTTCATTGCCAAAACCTGATGCGCCTCTGTCAGACCCATTTCCCACGGCAGTCCCGCATATTTGATCGAGGTACCCGGGCTTGCCCCAGTGCCGCCGTTGTGCCCGGAAATCAGGATGACGTCGGCCTTGGCCTTGGCCACACCGGCCGCAATCGTGCCGACACCAGACGAACTGACCAGCTTGACCGTCACCTTGGCACGCGGGTTGATCTGCTTGAGGTCGTAGATCAGCTGGGCCAGATCCTCGATCGAATAGATGTCGTGGTGCGGCGGCGGGCTGATCAACGTGACGCCGGGGGTGGAGTGACGCAGACGCGCGATCAGCGCTGTGACCTTCATCCCGGGCAGCTGGCCACCTTCGCCAGGCTTTGCGCCCTGGGCCACTTTGATCTCAAGCTCTTCACAGGCGTTGAGGTATTCGGCGGTGACGCCAAAACGGCCAGAGGCCACCTGCTTGATCTTGGCCGACGGATTGTCGCCATTGGGTTCCGGCACGAAATGCGCCGGATCTTCACCACCCTCGCCCGAGTCGGACTTGGCCCCGATCCGGTTCATGGCGATGTTTAGGGTCTTGTGCGCCTCCGGGCTCAGGGCCCCAAGGCTCATCCCCGGTGTGACAAAGCGCTTGCGAATGGCGGTAATGCTTTCGACCTCTTCGATCGGGATCGCCTCACCCAGCGGTTTGATGGCCAGCAGGTCACGCAGATGGATCGGCGGGTTGGCCTGCATGGATTTGGAGTATTGGGTCCAAAGCTCGTAAGAGGCGCGATCACAGGCGGCCTGCAGCATGTGCATGGTCGTTGCTTCCCATGCATGCTTTTCGCCCGAACGCCGTGCCTTGTAGAAGCCGCCGATTGGCAACACGTCCGTGGTGCCTTTCCAGCCGCGTGCGTGAACTTCCTCCAGCTTTTTCTGAACGCCACCAACGCCGATGCCCGAGATGCGGCTGTGCATGCCGGGGAAATACTCTGCACACATGGCACGGCTCAGGCCCACGGCCTCAAAGTTCAGACCGCCACGATAGGACGAAATGACCGAAATACCCATCTTGGACATGATCTTGAGCAGGCCCGCATCCACCGCAGCGCGGTAGCGGCGGACTGCCTCAGTCAGGCTGCCTTCGATCAGGCCGCGACGGACCCGGTCTGCGATGGAATCCTGGGCAAGGTAGGCGTTGACCGTTGTCGCACCGGACGAAATCAGGACAGCAAAATAGTGCGGGTCAACACACTCTGCCGACCGGACGTTGACCGAACAGAAGGTCCGCAGCCCCTTGCGGGTCAGCCAGCTGTGCACCGCGCTGGTCGCAAGGATCATCGGCATCGGCACCTTGTCAGCGTTTTGATGCTGATCGGTCAGAACGATGTGGCCAGCACCTGACCGAACAGCATCCTCGGCCTCGGCCCGGATCCGTTCCAACCCCTGCCGCAATGCGTCGGGGGTGCCATCGGCTGGGAAGGTGCAATCGACGAAAGAGACGTTGTCGCCAAACTGCTCGACCATGACGTCAAATTCAGAGTTGGCGATGAACGGGCTTTCAAGGACCAGGATCTCGGTCTGGGACGAATCCTCATCAAGCACGTTCTTGAGGTTTCCGAACCGCGTCTTGAGGGACATGACACGCGTTTCGCGCAGCGAGTCGATCGGCGGGTTGGTGACCTGGCTAAAGTTTTGGCGGAAGAAGTGGCTCAGTGGCCGGTAGTTCGACGACAGAACAGCCGCCGGAGTGTCGTCGCCCATAGAGGCGATCATCTCTTTGCCATCCTCGGCCATCGGGGCCAGAACCTGCTCAAGCTCTTCCATGGAATAGCCCGCCGCAATCTGCCGCTGGCGCAATTCAGCACCCTCAAAAAGCGCCTTTTCAGGGACATCGTTCAAAATAGCATTCAGATCGACAACCCGCTCAATCCAGTCGGCATAGGGCTGGGCCTGGGCGAGTTTGTCCTTCATCTCGGTGTCGTGGTAAAGTTTGCCGTCCAGCATATCGACAGCGATCATCTGGCCAGGGCCAAGGGCCCCTTTCTCAAGCACGTCACGCTCATCAATCGGGACCATCCCGGCCTCTGACCCTGCGATCAGAAGGCGGTCGCCGGTGACGACATAGCGCATCGGACGCAGGCCGTTGCGGTCAAGCCCGCCGCACACCCAGCGGCCATCGGTCATCGCCAAGGCGGCGGGGCCGTCCCAGGGTTCCATGACGGCGTTGCAGTAGCTGTACATATCCTGCCAGGCCTGCGGCATCTCAACTGCGGACTTGGACCAGGCTTCGGGCACCATCATGGTCTTGGCCATTGGCGCGGACCGGCCAGCCCTCACCATCACCTCGAAAACGGCATCTAGGGCGGCGGAGTCGGACGACCCCTGGGGCACGATCGGCTTGATATCCTCGGCCATTTCGCCAAAGGTGTTCGAAGCCATGCGGATCTCATGGCTTTTCATCCAGTTCAGGTTACCCTTCAGCGTGTTGATCTCACCATTGTGGGCCAACATGCGGAACGGCTGGGCAAGCCACCACTGGGGGAAGGTGTTGGTCGAATATCGCTGGTGATAAATCGCAAAGGCGCTTTCAAAGCGGTCATCTTTAAGGTCCGGGTAGAACTCGGCAACCTGTTCGGCCAGCATCATGCCCTTGTAGATGATCGACCGGCAAGACAGAGAGGCCAGGTACAGCTGGGCGACCCCAGCGGACTGGGCGGCTTTTTCGATCCGGCGACGGATGATGTACAACTCGCGCTCGAACGCCTCAGCGTCGATATCCTTTTCGCAGCGGATCAGGATCTGCTCGATCTCGGGGCGGGTTGCGTTGGCCTTTTCCCCAAGAACGGTGACGTCGACAGGAACATGGCGCCATCCGTAGATGTAGTGGCCCATCCGCAAGACTTCGGTCTCCACGATGGTCCGGCAGGTCTCTTGCGCGCCGAAATCAGTGCGGGGCAGGAACACCTGTCCGACCGCGATCAGCTGATCGGTTCGCGGTTCGTGGCCAGTGCGGCGGATTTGGTCGTAAAAAAACGGCACGGGGATTTGCACATGGATGCCAGCGCCATCGCCAGTCTTGCCGTCTGCATCGACGGCGCCACGGTGCCAAACGGCCTTGAGCGCGGCGATCCCTTTTTCGACGACACCGCGCGACGCAGTCCCGTCAATGGACACGACCAGACCAACACCGCAGGAGGCATGTTCGTCTTCTTCCCGATACAGGGAATGCTTGGCCATCCAGGCACGCTTGGCTTCTTCACGCTCAACCCAGGATTCGTTTGCCATTTCCGTCACATCCTCTCTTTGGGACTTCATCTTGTTCTTTCCTCTCATGACCGCGCCCTCTTGGGGGCGCGAAAGGTCCTGGGGGTCATCTTGGTTCGGGTGTCTGGCCTGCCGCTTCCAGAAGCGTTAGCAAGGGTCCGGACCGGCTGGTCTGTGTTGCGATCAAGGGTCATCCCGGGCTCCATGAGGACATGGTCACGCCACAGCCATATTTGGGGTTGGGGGACAAAAAGCCGGGTTCGCCTTGAAAGATGAACTCCACAGGGGAATCGTCACTTTCAAAACTGTCTTCGCCAACGGTCGTGGTTCCGACGCCGGACAAGAACAACCGCCAATCCCGGCTGATGTATTCAAACCCCTCGGCCGCCCAAAGCTCGGAACCATCCTGCGACAAGGCACGGATGGAATATCGGGTTTCCTCCAGCTGGACGCCATCTATTGTGACCGCCCGACCCGTCAGGCTATCGGCCCCGACATAGCGGGTAGGCCCAAGCTGATCGGACAGAGTCAGAAAGTCGTAGGTGTCTGCCCCCGCCTCAGTCAGCTCCGTGAAGGATGCGCGATCGGCAGGTGCAGGTTCCAGCATCTCGGAATGTCCAGAACTCGCGTAAAAGCTCTCGATCCATTGAGTTTCCGCATCTATCGCCCCGACATAGGATAGACCGTCCTCGTTCAGGTCGACGCGCCGTTGCAGACCGGCGGGATCGTCGGTGCAAGTGAAATGGTGGCTGACGGTGCAGGTCTTGGACTGGACCGTGACGTAAGCTTCGCACCCTACAGGCAAGGAGAAGCTGCCTTGCGCCATCGAGGGCAAGGGCAAAGCACAAAGGATGGCCGATACCAGACTGCGCATGACCTAGCCTCCGGTCATTTTGGACAACATGACACCGCAATCGTGGCGCGGCCTCGCGGACAGGAAACCGGGTTCGCCCGGAAAAACAAACTCGACCGGGCGGCCGTCGGTTTCAAAGACGTCACTCGGCGTTGTGACGGTGCGGATACCTGACAGAAAGGTGCGCCAGTCGCGGTTGATGTATTCATTCCCCTCGACCCGCCACAACTCAACCCCGGAGGGGTCCGAGGCGACTACCTCGAAAAAGGTTTCCTCGAGTTGGATACCGTCGATGGTGACCGTGACGCCTGTCAGCGCATCAGAGCCTGTATAGACCGTCACGCCAAAGGGGTCCGAGATGGTGCTGAATTCAAAGGTATCTTGTCCGGTCTCTGTCAGTTCCGTAAAAGACGCGGGATCGGGGGCACCGGGTGCCAATCTGTCGGTCGACCCAGACAGGAAATGGTTGCTTTCGATCCACTGGGTTTCGGCGTCGATAATGCCTGCGTAGACAACCTGCTCTTCATCCAGGTCGATGCGACGCTGGTATCCTTCGGGGTCGCCTTGGCATGTAAACAGATGGCTGACACTGCAGCCCCGTCTTTGGATGGTGACATAGGCTGTGCAGCCAGCAGGCAGCGCAATGGTATCTGGCTGACCCGTGCTTTGCGCTGCGGCGGGGTTTGCCAGAAGGCATGCCATGGCAAGCGGCCGGATCATTGTAGAAATCCGGACAGGACGGTGCTGCAGTCATAACGGGGTGAGGCGTTGAAAAAGCCGGGCTCGCCGGGGTAGATGAACTCGACCGGGGTCGCATCCATGATCTGGTCAGGAGTGTCCTGGTTCCAGGTTTCGCCTAGAAAGAACAGCCTGTGGCTCGAGCTGATGAACTGACGACCCGCGCCGCGATAGCTGATCGTGCCATCGGGCAGCGTCACCTCGTAGGCGAATTCGGTGCGCAACAAGGGCTCGCCATCAATCACCACCTCCTCGCCGGTCAGGCTGTCATAGCCGCGGATCCGCTCGGCTGGTTCGCCCCGGTCATTGGTCACGGTAAAATCGTAGGTGTCATAGTCTTCAGCCAGAAGCACTGTGATGCTTTCGGGATCGGGCGCTGGCTGCACCATCGTTTCAACCGCCGGCGGCTGGGCAAAGTACGTCTCAAGCCACTGAAACTCTGCATCCACCTTGCGCACATTGAACGGACCGGCATCGGTAAACAGGGAAACCCACTGCTCTCCGGGCGCATCGGTCTCACAGGTCCAGACGTGGGTGACGAGGCAGGCACGGGATTGGACGGTCAAGACACCGCTGCACCCGGGCGGGGGGGCAAAACTGGTTTGTGCAAGGGCGGGACCGGCGCAGCACAACAGGACCGCTCCGGCGAGGTGCCGGAACGTCCATCGTCTTGCCTTGGTGTGAGAGAGACCAAACATCCGTTCCGATCCTTTCCTACACAAACAGCCACAACCCCGACACAAGCGTACAAGTGCCAACGAATTTCCCGAGTGCCTTGTCCCGGAATGCCCCGACCGTTATTCCGCCGCGACCATCGCGCTTTGACCAAGATAGGTCAGGATCGCGTCGGCCGAGTCGCGACCGTCACGGATCGCCCAGACGACCAGCGATGCACCGCGGACGATGTCACCAGCCGCATAGACACCATCAAGGCTTGTCTTGCCGGTGGTGTAATCGGCCCGGATGGTGCCCCAGCGTGTCACTTCCAGCCCTTCGACACCCCAAAGCTTTGGCAGGTCCTCGGGTTCGAACCCTAGTGCCTTGACCACAAGGTCAGCCTCTTCGAGGTAGTCGGCCCCTTCGATCAGTTCGGGGCTGCGGCGACCGGTGGCATCGGGAGCGCCAAGGCGCATACGCGATACGGTCACACCGCTTACGGTGTCGCCTTGGAACCCTTTGGGGGCTGTCAGCCAGACGAATTCCACGCCCTCTTCCTCGGCGTTGGCGACCTCGCGTTGCGAGCCCGGCATGTTCTCTTTGTCACGACGGTACAGGCATTTGACGCTTGTCGCGCCTTGCCGGATCGCCGTGCGAACGCAGTCCATGGCCGTGTCGCCGCCACCGATGACAACAACACGCTTACCTTCGGCGTTCAGTGCACCGCTGTCAAATTCCTCGACATCATCGCCAAAGCTTTTGCGGTTGGAGGCTGTCAGATAGTCGATGGCCCGCACGATCCCTTCTGCGTCAGACCCCGGCGCAACAAGATCGCGGGACTTGTAGACGCCCGTTGCGATGAGGATGGCGTCATGTTTGCCCCGGATTGCGTCAAAGCTCAGATCCGTGCCGATGTCGCAGTTCATCACAAACTCGACCCCGCCCTGCTCGAGCTGGTCGATACGCTTCATCACGACATCCTTTTCGAGCTTGAAGCCCGGGATGCCGTAGGTCAGCAATCCGCCGGCCCTGTCGTAGCGGTCATAGACCGTGACCTGAACGCCTGCGCGGCGCAGAACGTCGGCTGCGGCGAGGCCACCTGGACCGGCGCCGATGATGCCAACCGATTCAGTCCGCTCTTTGTGGGGGACGATGGGTTTGACCCAACCCTGTTCCCAGGCGGTATCGGTGATGTATTTCTCGACCGATCCAATGGTCACTGTGCCATGGCCCGATTGCTCAATAACACAGTTGCCCTCGCAAAGGCGGTCCTGTGGGCAGATGCGGCCACAAATCTCTGGGAAGGTGTTGGTCGCCTGGCTGACTTCGTAAGCCTCCTGAAGGCGGCCTTCGGCGGTCAGACGCAGCCAGTCAGGGATGTTGTTGTGCAAAGGGCAATGCGTCTGGCAGTAGGGAACGCCGCATTGCGAACAACGGCCTGCCTGCTCTGCCGCCTTGGCCAGCGCGTATTCGCCATAGATCTCGTCAAAGTCCTGACGACGAAGAACTGGTGGCCGCTTTTCGGGCATGTCCCGCGCGACATTGACGAATGTGAGCATCTTATTGTTGGCCAAGACATATCCTCCGTTCCCGGTCAGAACGCCTCTTTAAGGCCCTCTGATAGAAATGAAAAGTCAGATATGCTGACCTAAATTGCCTTTGGCGGTACATTTTTTGTGCCAAGCCAGTCGCCATCCCCATAAATTAGGACCGGTCTGGTACCTAATATCACCCTTCCGCTGTTGTACCAAAGGGTTAGGTTGACACCCACGAATCACCGAGGCGCCCGTGTTATGACCATGTTTCAACTCGTCCTCATTGCCCTCATTCAAGGGATCACCGAGTTTCTGCCCATCTCGTCCTCGGGCCATTTGATCCTGCTGCCCGGCCTGACCGGGATGGAGGATCAAGGGCAAGTCATCGACGTGGCGGCCCATGTGGGAACCCTCGCGGCGGTCATCCTGTTCTTCTGGTCGGACGTGCGGCTGGCCTTTTGGGGAACGTTTCGGTTGCTGCAGGGCAAGGTTGATACAAAGGGGGCGTTCCTCGCCCTGTGCCTGCTGATCGCGACGGTTCCAGTGATCATGGTCGGGCTGATCCTCAAGATCACAGGGCTTGAGGACATGATGCGATCGGTCGCTGTGATCGGCTGGACCATGCTGATCTTTGGCCTCTTCCTTTATTGGGCGGACCAGACCGGCGCGACAGAACGGCAGGCAGAGGGTTGGACGATGCGCCACGCCCTGATCATGGGCCTTTGGCAGGCTGTTGCCCTGATCCCCGGAACCTCGCGGTCAGGCATCACGATAACGGCCGCCCGAATTCTTGGCTATGAACGTCAGGATGCGGCGCGACTGGCAATGCTCATGTCGATCCCGACCATCATCGCCTCTGCCGTACTGCTTGGCGCTGATGTGGTACGGACCGCGGATGCCGCCGCTGCACGGGACGGTGCAATCGTCGCCGGTATGAGTTTTGTCGCAGCCCTCGCCGCGCTGGGCATCATGATGCGGCTTTTGCGGTCGGTCAGCTTTACGCCCTATGTGATCTACCGGGTGATCCTGGGGGTCGTGCTGCTTTGGATCGCCTACACTTAGGCCGATAAGTCAGGTCTTGAGGTTGCTGGCCGAATTCTTGATGGCCGCGTATTGGCCAGATGGACGGAAGCGCCAAAGGTAATCGGGCAGAACAGCCTCCATCGCGACAGGCTCGATCCCCAGATCGGCCAGACCGCGGGCACCCGGTGACACCACATTGTCGACGGCAAGGTTGGCCACCTGGTCGCGGGTTACCGGACCCTTGATCAGGCCAAGGCTAAGGGCACGAACAACGCCAAAGGCGGCGGCCATGATCCGCGCTGCGAAGAACGGCACGTTCAGGATCAGGCGACGGCGTTGCACGATCTCAAGCATCAACTCCATCAGCCCACGAAAGCTGCGAACCTCTGGTCCGCCGAGCTCGTAGACGCCCGATGCAACATCGCCAGCAACGGCCTTCGCGGCAGCGGCGGCAACGTCGTCGACATAGACAGGCTGGAAAAGCGTGTCAGCACCGATCACCGGCAGGACAGGGCCCATCCGGGTCATACCAGCGAACCGGTTAAAGAATTGGTCTTCAGGCCCAAAGATGATGGACGGACGGAGGATAACGGCGTCAGGCATATGCGCCAAGACGCCAGCCTCGCCAGCGGCCTTGGTCCTTGCATAGGCGCTGGCACTGTCCGGGCTCGCCCCGATTGCAGAGATCTGGACCATGCGAGCCACGCCCTCTTGCGCAGCAAGCCGGGCAATACGGGTCGCACCTTCGGCCTGAACCGCATCAAACGTGTTCTTGCCCGCTTCATCGAGTACGCCGACACAGTTCACGACGGCATCCGCCCCTTCCATGACCGACAGCACGCTCGCGTCGTCGCGGATGTTGCAGAATACAGGTTCGACCTGGCCAACAGCGCCATAAGGGCGAACGAACATGGCCTCGTTGGGATTGCGCACAGCAACACGGATCCGCCAACCCTGCTGGGCCAGACGCCGGGCAATATAGCGGCCGACAAAGCCTGACCCGCCGTAAATGGTGACCAGCTTGGACATGACGCTTTCCTCTCGCTCAAAGCACTATCCTGCGTTTACCTGCCCACCCCTTTGCAGACAAGGCGCAATCGGGTCGCAAGGCCGCGACCCCTCGTCTGCACCAGTCAATTGTGTGCTTTCGCAAGACTTGCACAAACCTTGCAGGAATCGCGTTGACAGCCTCTCAGCCCCGGCTTAAACGACGCTCCACACGGCCTGCCCAGGTGGTGGAATTGGTAGACGCGCTGGCTTCAGGTGCCAGTGTCCGAAAGGACGTGGAGGTTCGAGTCCTCTCCTGGGCACCACAAACCCCCGATATCTCGAAGAAAACATAAAGAAATCAGTGTTGTGATTTTTGATGGGACCGTTTTCGGGACCACTTAATGGACCGCTTTCGTCGTTTTCTCGCCTTGAGATGTCACGCTTCGACGCCTCAAACAGCTTGCAAGCTGTGATGATCCTGCGGACAGTGTCCAGCATGGATGAGAGTGTGCCAAAGCTTCCCCGATACGTGTTTCGAAGGGCAAATGGGTCCTATCGATACAAGAGAAACGTCCCGAAGGCGTTGGTCCAATACTTCGGTAAACGGACGCTGTATCGCCAGCTTGGGACTACCTATTCAGCGGCCATGAAAGAGTTCCCCTATGTCCACGCGCGGATTGAGTCGTTGTTCGCCTTAGAGCACAAGAAGACAGATCAAGAGCGGGCACTGGGGGTCATCAGGGGGAACTTGGGTGACGTTGTTGCAAACCATGTTCTTGCGGGGACAGTAGACGAGTACTCACAAGAAAGCTATGCCCTGAACGAGCTTGCTGAGAGCCTTGATGGAACACTCCCACATCGGGTGCTCGAGCAGATCTATCAGGGTGAGCTAAAGGAAGACCCAATCACCTTGAACAGGGTTCTCGACGACTACCTCCACTACAAGGCGGTGGACGGCGAAGACAATCACGACACGAAGTTGAGGGTGGAGCGCATTCGAAAGGAGATGACGCAACTCTACGGTCGCACAAAGATGAACGAGGTTCCGTTCCAGGAAGTGACCCGACAGGACGCCAACGCGTTGAGGGATCTGTTGCTAACAAAGATGGCGCCCAACTCAGTGCAGCGGACTATCGGGGTCCTGAAGGCCGCAATCAATCACACGATTATTGAACAGGGTCTGAACCCGAAAAACGTCTTTGCAAGCTTGCTGATCAAGGGCGCGGGTGCGAGCCGCACAGATAGACTTCCGATCACGGATGACCAATTGACGGCCCTGCTTAAGCACGCAGGGAGTAGTCAAACAGCGACTACATTTCTGATCACTCTTGCCGATACAGGGGCGCGCCTAGGTGAGGTCTGTGGGTTGGAGGCGAAGGATGTCGACCTTGAGAACCGCATCCTGCACATTCGCCCCAACTCCTACCGAGGACTTAAGACAAAATCCTCCAACCGCAGAATCCCCCTTTCCCCAAGAGCCACCAAGTTGCTCAAAGGGGCTTGCTCAGGCCTGGAGGACAACGCTCCAGTGTTTACGAAGTATGCCAGACCTCGGGGAAGTGATGCGGCCTCTGCCATGCTGATGAAGTGGCTCAGGGGGGTCATTGCGGACCCAAAGGTCACTGTCCACTCACTGAGGCATCGATTGAAAGACAAGCTGCGCAACACCGGCTGTCCGGAGGCACTTTCTAACGAGATCCTGGGTCACTCGCAGGGGACAACTGCCTCGAACTACGGATCAGGCTACGCGATCGAGGTCAT
>CALFSV010000120.1 GCA_937916485.1 uncultured Paracoccaceae bacterium
TGTTGGCAGAAGCTGCCTTTGAGGTTGGGGCCTGTTTATAGGTCCTGACCCTAGTGATAAGGGAAAACTTTAACCTTGGCCTAGTCGTGCCTGGGCCGATAATTTCAGTTTCCAGACCTTTGCATTGGGTCAGCATACAAGATCACTTAGAGTATTTGGGGCGACCGTCTGCATGATTTCGCATAACAGCTTTTTGACCGAAAGGTTGGAGGTCCAGCATTGGCGTGTATTGCTAGATTGTCTAACTGGACGGCAGGTCCTGATTTGCGAGTTGTCTACGATCCTGTCGCCTAAGGTTTTTGGGGGTCTTCCTGAATCGCTCCACCTGATCAAAGACGTGGATGCGGTCTCATTGTGGATCGAAGATCGCGCGGCGGAATGCGAGGTTTTGACCATACGTTCCCGCTTCAATAAGGAACTTGTCGGCTTGCTGATCACGGCACCATTTCCCGAAGCGGATTGAACGGTCACGATCCACCTTTGCTATCTGATTGGAGAGGCTTTCTGGGGCAGGGGCTATGCCTCTGAACTGGTGCAAGGATTTGTTGACTGGCAACGTCGCCTTGGAACACGCGGTCAGTTGCGCGGCGGGGTGGTTCTAACCAACCTTGCCTCGATGCGGGTCATGGAAAAGGCCGGGTTCGAACGGTTGCCCCACCTGTCATGCCAGGCAACTGAAATGTTCCGCCTGCGGTTGTGCTAGGGCCTTTGGGCCGTCTTTAATGTCGGGCGATATTGGTCCGCGCCATTGCAGTGGCGGCCTCGCCTGGCAAGCCGACCTTTTCGTAGACCTCTGCCAGAAGCCGGTTCAGCGGCACCCCATCAGGATCATAGCTGCGCCGCATCTCAAGCACCTGTTGCGCGGCCGAGGCGCGCCCGGCTTTGATCAGGGCGTCAAGGTGGATCTGCTCGAACAGGTCCCGTTGGGCATGGCTGCCGCCAATTTCGGCCATCCGGGGCATCGCGATGGCAAGCTCTGAGATCGCGGTATCGTATTGGCCCGCGCCATGGGCAAAAATGCCCCGGGCGGCAGGCAAGGCAACCTCGGCCCAGGCGATCTGGTCATGCGCCGGGGTCGCGGCACGTTTGGCGATCGCGGTCATCAGGGCCTCGGCCTCGCCCCGACCGCCGCGACACAGGGCGTAAAGGTACTGCAAGGTCAGGAAGGGTGACACGGTATCGGCCCCGCGCTGCGCCACGTGATCGGCGACATCTTCCCACCGGGGGCCGACGTCGATCCCTGCAAACTCCATCCGCGCCAAAAGCGATGCTGCCCCGACCTGATCCTGCGAATAGCCTTTTTCCCGCGTCCAGACGTGATGGTCATAGGCCGACAGCACGTCCTCTGTTCGGCCTGCGCTGATGTAGAACAGGGCCAGATGCCACCAGTTGTGGGTGTACATAAAGGAGTTGAGGTTGTCCCAATGGACCGCCGCACCTTCCAGAAAGCGGATGCCTTCCTGAACCCTGCCTTGGGTCAGCATGACATGCGCGATGGCGTGATGGGCCCATGGATCGGATGGCTCGATTTCCATAGCGCGCCGGGCGGCGGCCTCCGCCTGGTCCAGCAGATGGCATTGTTCATAGCCAAAGGCGATGAGGCTGTGGACGTAAGGTATCGCCTCCATCGTCGGCAAGGCCTTGAGGGCAATGCGCAGCATTCCCGGGGCGTCGCCGATGTTGAACTGGAAGGTCTGCCCCAGCTTGATCATCGCAAGGTCAGAGGGCCAACGGCTGCCGATCTCTTCACAAAGTGCGATGGCGCCGGGCACGTCGTCTGCGGCCCATGCGGCAAGGACGCGGGCATTCAGCTTTTCCCGCTCCGTTCCCTCGGCTGCCAGCGCCCGTGCAACATAGGGGGCAGCCTTTTCCGGCGCTTGGGGCGATTCCAGGAACATCCACAGGATGCCGGCATAGGTATTGGCCAGACAGCAGTCGGGATGGTCATCGACCAGTTTCAGGACGTTGATCGCTTGCGGTTGGAACGACAGAAAGCCGGTAACAAAGTCGTTCAGGGCCGCCAGAACCGCGGGCGAGGTTCCCGTGACTTCGTTTCCTAGAGTGTCCTGCATCATCCGCACCCTCCTGCGATAAAAGATATCACATGCGCGGCCACCCTGTCAGCGGCGTCCCAGTGGATGGAATGGCCCGCCTCGGGCACTATTTCAATCCGGACGCCGGGAATTTGTGCCAGCGCGGCCCTTGCTGATTGCTCGGGGATCAGCAGGTCATCGGCGGCCAAAAGGGCAAGCGCGGGGCAGGCGGTCGCACTGCCCAGACTTTCGGTGTCGATCTGCGCCATCGCGGCCACTTGCCGGGCCATGGCGGCGACCGGCTGGGCATGAGGATAGGCAAGGGACTGGCGGATCGCCTCTTCCACCCCGTCGGGCGTGTCGAAGAACCGGGGATGGAACAGCCAGGGAAAAAACGCCCGCAGCCAAAGGTCCGGCGGTTGCCCTTCGGCCCGCAGCGCGAGCAGCGTTTGGAACAATGTGGTATTGCGGGAGAGCCGCATCGGCGCGCTCGACAGAAGGGTCAGGCTTGCCACTCTGTGCGGGGCGGCATCGCTTGCGGCCAGCGCAATCAGACCGCCGAGTGAATGGCCAACCAGATGAGGGCGGTCGATCCCAAGATGGTCGGTCAGCGCGATGATATCGCCTGCCCAATCGGCAAGGGTGACATCGCCGTCGCTGGTCATCCGCGTCCGTCCAGCCAGCCGGTTGTCTGGGCGGATGACCGTGAAATGCTCTGCCAGCAGGGGGACAAGCGGCGCCCAGCTGGCACTGTCGCTGACGGCCCCTGCGATCAACACCACGGGCGGGCCGCTGCCCTCGACCTCGTAGTGCAGCGCAACGCCGGGAAGGTGCGCTGTCGGCATCAGGTGGCCCCTGACCAACAGGGCAAAAGGTCGCCAGGTTCTGGAGTCGCGTGATAGATCGCCCGCGCAATCGCACGGCTCAGGCAATGGGCGGCGGTATTGCCCAATGCGGCAAGAGTCGGGTCATCCACCATGCCTTCAGTGCCGGTAGAGAGGCCAAATATCAAATCACCATCCATCGGAGTATGGGCCGGAACCACGGCCCGCGCGATCCCGTCATGCGCTGCCACGGCCAGCCGCTGGCATTGCGCCTTGCTCAGGGGGGCGTCGGTGGCGACGATGGCGATGGTCGTATTGCCTTGCGCCACACCCATGGCGGCCATCTTGCGGCTGGGTTCCGGCAAGCTCAGCCCCGATCGGACATCGCCGCCCAGACCGCCAAATTCATCCCCAACCTCGAATGGGGCGGCCCAGAAGTGGCGGGAGCCGGGCGTTGTCACGCTGCCCACCGGGTTGGCAGCAACCAAAGCGCCGACCGTTTCGCCCGAGGGCAGCACGAAGGACGCCGACCCAAGGCCGCCCTTCCACATCGCACTTAGCGCGCCGGTGCCTGCCCCGTGGCTGCCTAGGTCAAAGTCGTGATCCGCCGCCTCAAGCGCGGCCCGGCCAAGGGCGCGGTAGGGGTTGTTGGTCCAGCCCTTGTCACCGCCGTTCAGCAGGTCGAACAGGATCGCCCCCGGTACGATGGGGACCCGCAACCGACCGACTGGCAGGCCTCGGCCCATGGCTCGCAGCCCATCGACCACACCCGAGCATGCATCAAGGCCGAACGCGGAACCGCCCGAAAGGACCAGCGCATCAACATCCACAACACTTTTGTCCGGGGCCAAAAGGTCCGTCTCACGCGTTCCCGGAGCGCCGCCCATCACATGGACGGAGGCGACAAAGGGCCGGTCCCCCAACAGAATGGTGGTGCCGGATTTCAACCCGGCGTCACTGGCATTGCCGACCCGGAGGCCGGTCACGTCCGTGATAAGATTGCGCAGAGCGGGCGTCATTTGCGGTGTCCCGAAGGGTCAGATGCAACGGCCACCGTCCACCTCCATCGCGACGCCGGTGATCATCGACGCCTCGTCCGAACACAGAAAGCAGGCAGCATTGCCCATATCCTCTGGCGTGGAAAAGCGGCCCAAGGGGATGGTCGACAGGAACTTGGCCCGGATCTCGGGCGTGTCCTCGCCCATGAAGGACTTTAAAAGAGGTGTCTCACCTGCCACCGGGTTCAGGGCGTTGACCCGTATGCCTGAGGGGGCAAGTTCGACTGCCATCGCCCGCGTTGCGGTAATGACCCAACCCTTTGAGGCGTTGTACCAGTTCAGCCGGGGCCGGGGCGACACCCCAGCGGTTGAAGCGATGTTAAGGATTGCGCCGTACTTGCGGTCTTTGAAATGCGGAACAAGGGCGCGGGCCGTCAGGTAGATCGACTTGGTATTGACCCGCAGGACACGGTCAAAATCGTCCTCGCTGACCTCTTCCATCGGGGCAGGCAGATGGGTGATGCCAGCATTGTTGACCAGAATGTCCACATGGCACCAGGCCTCAAGCGCCGCGGCCACCATGGCGTTGACGCTGGCCCCGTCGCCCACATCACAGACCTGCGCCAGACCGCCGATATCCTTGGCGACGCTGGCCGCGCCGTCCGCGTTGATGTCGGCCACCAGCACTTTAGCGCCTTCAGCGGCGAATTTGGCCGCGATCCCGGCACCAAAGCCGGACCCGGCCCCTGTTACGATGGCGGTCTTGCCTGCAAGTCTCATCCCGATGCTCCTTTTTTGGTCATGGCTGGATCTATCCGTGCCAGGCTGCGACGGTCTTGAGGGTGGAAAACCCATAAAGCGCCTCAAAGCCCTTTTCCCGTCCATGGCCTGATTGGCCCACGCCGCCAAAGGGCAGTTCTACCCCGCCGCCCGCGCCGTAGTTGTTGACGAAAACCTGCCCTGCCTTCAGCGCCTTGGCCAGACGCATTTGGCGCCCTCCGTCGCGGGTCCAGACCGATGCGACAAGGCCGTAGCTGGTCCCGTTCGCTATTTTCAGCGCCTCCGCCTCATCCTCGAAAGGGATCATGACCTGCACAGGGCCAAAGATTTCGTCCTGCGCCAATGGGTGGTCGGGCGGCACATCCGAGAATAAAGTCGGGGCGACATAGTGGCCGGACGCCGGGGCGCTGTCCACGATCTGCCCGCGTGCTGCGACAGTCAGGTCGTGACCCTGATCCAGAAATCCAAGAACGATGTCCTTTTGACGTTGTGATATCAATGGACCGACATTGAGGTCCGCATTTGCCGGACCGACCTGCAGGGCCGCGTAGCGTTCCGCCATCATCGACCGGACCTGATCGTAGACACCCCGCTGCACGAGGATGCGCGATGAGGCAGAGCAAGTCTGCCCCGCGTTCTGGATCCCCGCGTTCACGAGGAAGGGCAACGCCCGTTCTAGATCGGCGTCGTCAAACACGATCTGGGGCGATTTTCCCCCAAGTTCGAGCGTGACCGGAACGACGTTCTGCGCCGCTGCCGTCTGGATCAGGCGGCCCACGTTGACCGACCCGGTAAAGCTGATGTGCTGCACACCCGGATGCGCGGCCAGCGCCGCCCCGGCCTCGGCCCCCAGACCGGTGATCACGTTCAGGGCTCCATCCGGCAAACCGGCCTCCTGCGCGATCCCGGCAAAGGCGAGGGCGGTCAGGCAGGCCTCTTCCGCCGGTTTCAGGACGCAGGCGTTGCCCATGGCCAGCGCCCCGCCGACCGACCGGCCGATGATCTGCATGGGGTAGTTCCAGGGGATGATGTGCCCCGTCACCCCATGCGGTTCGCGCAGGGTATAGACGGTGTAGCCGTCGAGGTAGGGGATGGTCTCGCCCATCACCTTGTCGGCGGCACCGCCGTAAAACTCCATGTAGCGGGCAAGGGCCACCGCATCGGCGCGGGCCTGGGTGAGCGGTTTGCCCACATCCATCGCCTCAAGCAGGGCGAGGTCGTCCACCCGCTCCAGTACCATTTGCCCGATGCGGGTCAGGATGCGCCCCCGCTCCAGCGCGGTCATCCGGCCCCAGGGTCCGTCGAGGGCGGCGCGGGCGGCGGTTATGGCGCGGTCCACATCGGTCGCCTTGCCCCGGCCAATGGCGCAGATCGGCGTCCCGTCCGAGGGGTTGGACAGGGTCAGTGTCTCGCCCCCATCGGGCGGTCCCCATGTTCCACCGATCAGCAGCTGTCCTTCGGGTAGCCTGAATGCATCAAGAGCCATGGTGCGTCCTTTCCAATCCGTCCGGCAGCCTTGGGGCGGCGGCCAGCAATGTTCTGGTATAGGCATGTTGTGGCGCGGCAAACACCTGTTCCGTCGGCCCCTGTTCCACGATCTTGCCCGACTGCATGACCATCACCCGGTCCGTGACCGACCGGACCACAGACAGGTCGTGGCTGATGAACAGGTAACTGAGGGGCCGGACCCGGCACAGATCGGCCAGCAGGTCCAGAACCTGCGCCCGGACCGACACATCAAGCGCCGAGACGGCCTCGTCAAAGACAATCAGGTCCGGTTCGATGATGAGGGCCCGCGCAATGGCGATCCGCTGGCGTTGCCCGCCGGAAAATTCGTGGATGTATTTGGTGGCGTCCGATGCGGTCAGGCCCACGGCCTCAAGCGCCTGCGCAATGGCACGGGTGCGGGCGGCGCCTTGGGGCGGTGATTTCAGCAGATGAAACGGCTCAGTGATCAGCCGGTCGACCCGGTGGCGGGGGTTGAAGCTGCCGTAGGGGTCCTGAAACACCACCTGCATTCGGCGGCGCACCGCCAGATTGGGTTTGTGCCCTGTGAAAACCGGTGCGCCATCCAGCAGGATGCCGCCTTCCTGCACCTCCTCCAGACCCAGAATGGCCCGTGTCAGGGTGGATTTGCCGCAACCGGATTCGCCCACCAGCCCAAGACGCTCGCCCCGAAACAGATCAAAACTGACACCATCGACCGCCCGCGCCCTTGGACGTGGGCCGAACAGGCGGCGCCGCGGTAAGGCGTAGCTGCGAACTACGTCCCGCACCTGCAAAAGCGGCACCGGGGCGGGGGCGGGCGGCAGATCAACCTTGTGGGCAGAGGCCGCAAACAGGGCTTGGGTATAGGGATGGTCGCGCCGCTGCATCAGGGCCTGTGTCGGCCCGGTTTCGACCACCTGTCCCTTTTGCATCACGACGATGCGGTCGGCCATGCCGTTTACCACGGCCAGATCATGGGTGATCATCAAAAGCCCCATCCCAAACTCGGCCACCAACCCCTTGAGCAGGTCCAGAACCTGAGCCTGCGTGGTGACGTCAAGCGCGGTTGTCGGCTCATCCGCGATCAGCAGTTTGGGGCGGAGCGCGATGGCCATGGCAATGACCACACGCTGCCGTTGTCCGCCGGACAATTCATGCGGATAGCGGGTGAGGGGGAAGCGGTCCTCGGGCAGGCCGACGCGGGCGAGGACCTCGCGGGCGCGATCGCGGGCCTGCGAGGTGTTGGTCTTTTCGTGGATCAGGATCGTCTCGGCCACCTGTTGCCCGATGGTCTGGACGGGGTTCAGCGCGGTCATGGGTTCCTGAAACACCATCCCCATCTCGCGGCCACGCAGGTCGCACAGGTCCGCCTCGGCGGTGGTAAGGATGTCCTGTCCGTTCAGGGCAATCCGCCCTTTGGTCCGGGCACCGCCCGGCAAGAGGCCCATGATGGCCAGAGCCGTCAATGATTTGCCCGATCCGCTTTCGCCGGTGATGGCGACAATCTCGCCCGGGGCAACGTCAAGGCTGACCCCGGACAGGATCGGGGTGCCGTGAATCGCCAGATCAAGCGCCGTGACCGAGAGTAACGTCATGACCGTGCCACCCGGATGCGGGGGTCCAACAGGTCGCGCAACCCATCGCCCATCAGGTTCAGTCCAAGGACTGTCAGGACAATGGTCAGTCCGGGCACCAGCGCCACATGCGGGGCGATGCTGACCAGCGTCTGGGCATCGGCCAGCATCCGACCCCAGCTCGCGACGGGCGGCTGAGCGCCCAGGCCGATATAGCTCAGCGCGGCCTCGGCGAGGATTCCCAGCGAGAACTGGATAGTGCCCTGCACGATCAAGAGGTTCGTGAGGTTGGGCAGAACATGCTCCCATGAGATCCGAAAGGCCGACTTGCCCGCGACGCGTGCGGCGAGGATAAAGTCCCGCTCCCACAGTGACAGCGCGGCACCACGTGTCAGGCGGGCAAAGACGGGGACGTTAAAGATGCCGATGGCCACGATGGCGTTGACGGCACTGGCCCCGAAGACCGCCGTGATCAGGATCGCGATGACCAGCGAGGGAAAGGCAAAGACCAGATCGTTGCCCCGCATGATCACCTCATCCAGCAGGCTGCCCCTGCGGGCGGCAGCCCAAAGGCCAAGAGGCACGCCCAGCGCCATGCCGATGCCCACGGCCAAAAGCGCCACTGCGATAGAGGTGCGTGCCCCCATCATGATCATCGACAGGATGTCCCGGCCAAAGTGGTCGGTCCCCAGCCAATGGGCGGCCGATGGTGTTTGCAGCTTGCCCGCCACATCAAGAACCTCGATGTCATAGGGGGTCCAGACAAAGGACAACAGCGCCCCGGCCATCACCAAAAGGCTCAGGATCGCGCCGATGATCAGGCTGCGCGGCATCCTCATTGCTTTGTCCTCAGCCTTGGATCGACAAAGGCGTAGGCCAGATCGACGGCGAAGTTCACCACGATCACGGCAAAGACCAGCAGCATCACGACGCTTTCGACGACGATCAGGTCACGCGATGAAATCGCCTGAAAGATCAGCCGTCCGAGGCCGGGCAGAAAGAACACCTGTTCGATGATGATGCCCCCTGCCAGCAGGAACGAGAATTGCAAGCCGATGATGGTCAGCACCGGTATCATCGCGTTGCGCAGGGCGTGCCGCCAAAGGGCCTGACGACGGCTTAGCCCCTTGGCCCTTGCGGTACGCACGAAGTCCTCCCCCAGCATATCGAGCAGCGAGGATCGCATGACCCGTGCAAGGATCGCCGCCTGTGGCAGTGCGAGGGCGATGGCGGGAAGGGTTAGCGCCTTGACCCCGCCCCAGAACCCCCGGTCCCAGCCGGGAAAGCCGCCCGCCGAAAACCAGCGCAGGTTGATGGCAAAGACCAGCACCAGCAGCATGGCAAACCAGAAATTCGGGATGGCCACGCCCAGTTGCGTCGCTCCCATGACCGCTATATCGCCCGGCCGGCCCCTGCGGCTGGCCGCATAGATGCCAGCGGGAAAAGCGATGAGGGTCGACAGGATCAACGCATAAAGGGCGAGGGGAAGCGACACCCAGACCCGGTCGGCGATCATCCCTGCCACCGGGGTGCGATAGGTGTAGGACTGGCCGAAATCGCCCTGCATCATGCCCGTGACCCAGCTGAGGTACCGCGCGGGGACACTGGCATCGAGGCCCATCTCGGTCCGCAGGGCGGCGATGGTGTCGGGGCGCGCATTGACGCCCAGCATGAAGGCCGCTGGATCGCCCGGGATGATCTCGATCACTGCAAAGATCACAAGCGAGGCCACGATCAGGCTCAGGATCAGCGAGGCGAACCGCGCAAGGACATAGCGGATCATGACGGTTCCGTCCGGGGATAGGTCAGTACGGCCTTCGGCGGACGTGCCGCCGAAGGCCAAAGCGTGCCGTGTTTCAGACCTAGCCTGCCCAGCTGACGCCGGTCAGATCGACCGCGGCGGTCGGCTGGTTGAGCCAGAGCCCCTGCAGGCCAGCCTTTGCAACCGTGGGCACGGCCAGTTCAAAGAGGTAGCCGTTCACATAATCCTCCGAGATGATGGTCTGCGCCTGCTTGAGCATCTCGGACCGCATCACCGGATCGGTGGTCAGGTTCAGGTCGCTCATCAGCTGCTGGAAGGCAGGGTTGTCATACTGGAAGTAGTAGTCGGGATTTGCGTAGATCCCGATGTCCATCGGCTCAGTATGGCTGACGATGGTCATGCCAAAGTCCTTGGCCCCGAACGCCTCTTCCAGCCATTGGGCCCATTCGAGGTTGCTGATCTCGGCCTCGATCCCGATGGCGCGCAACTGGCTGGCGATGATCTCGCCGCCGCGACGGGCGTAGGAGGGAGGCGGCAGTTTCAGCGTGGTGGTAAAGCCGTCGGGGAACCCGGCCTCGGCCAGCAAGGCGCGGGCGCGGTCGGGGTCGTAGGGCGAATTGCCGGTCAGGTCGACATAGTCGGGGTTGTGGGGGGCAAAGTGGGTGCCGATGGGCGTGCCCAGCCCGAACATGGCCCCGTCGATGATCGCCTGCCGGTCGATGGCGAGGCTGACAGCCTGACGGACCAGAATGTTGTCAAACGGCTCCATCTTGTTGTTCATCGCCAGGATCGTCTCGCCTTCGGTATTGCCGACAAGGACCTGGAACCGGGGGTCGGCCTCGAACTGGGGCAGGTTCTCGGGGGCGGGGAAGCCTACGAAGACGTCCACATCCTCGGCCATCACGGCCGCAAAGGCAGCCGTCGGGTCCGAGATGAAGCGGAAGGTGGCAGAGGCCAGCGCCGGGGCCTCGCCCCAATAGGCGTCATTGCGGGTCAGTTCGATCCGGTCACCCTGCACCCAGTCGGCAAAGCTGAAGGCGCCTGTGCCGACGGGATTAGAGGCGATATCGGCGATGCTTTCAGGGGCCACGATCACCGCATCGCCCCAGGCCATGTTGAACAGGAACATGCCGTTGGGCGCGCCCAGCGTGACCTGCACTGTCAGCGGATCAACGACGGTGACATCGGTGATCCCCGCAAAAAGACCCTTCTGGGCATTGGTGCTGTCCTCGGCCCGTGCGCGGTCGAGCGAGAATTTCACATCCTCGGCGTCCATCGTTGTGCCGTCGTGAAAAGTCACCCCGTCGCGCAGGCTAAAGGTATAGACCAGACCGTCGTCCGATATCGTCCAGCTTTCGGCAAGGCCGGGCACGACCGAGCCATCCGCCATGAACCGGGTCAGCCCTTCAAAGACGTTGGAATAGAGCACCGAGTCGATGGCCTGCGCGGCCCCGCCGGTGGGGTCGAGGTTTGGCGGCTCCAACTGGATGCCGACCGTCACGCTGTCCTGTGCGGTGGCCATTCCGGCCAAAAGCGCAATGGCGCTGGCGGTCATCAGAGTCCTGGACATGGTCATGTCATCTCTCCTTCTGGATCAGGTCTATCAGGTGTCGGTTTCGGGCGCGGGCAACAACAGTTCGGCCAGGCTTCGGGCCATGACCGCGACGCTGTCCATCATGTCGTCCACGCCAACATATTCGTCAGGCTTATGCGCAAGCTCCAGCAGACCGGGGCCGTAGGCAATGCAATTCTTCAGCCGGCCGATCCGGTCGATGTGCTTTTGATCGTAGCTGCCGGGCGAGGCGACGTATTCCGGCGCGCGCCCCATGACTGCGGCGATCTGGCGGGCGACCGTCTGCACGACGGGGGCCTCCCTGTCGGTCATGGAGGGCAGGACGTGGTTCAGCTCGCGCAGGGCATAGTCGAACTTGGGCCGGTTGGCCTTCAGACCGTCCAAGAGGTCCGTCACCTCGTTCCGCACCCCATCAAGGCTTTCCTCGATCAGAAAGCGGCGGTCGATGACGATCCGGCAGCTATCAGGCACGCAATGCGAGGGCAGGGCGGTTGACTCGAGCGGTCTTTCCGACTGCCCGCCGTGGATAGAGTTGATGTTCATCGTGGACGACCGCGCCCCTTCGGGCACAACGGGCATGTCGGTGTGCCGGGCGGCCATTGCGGGATAAAGCGTCGTCTCAAACGCGTCGATCACCGCCCCCATGTGCCGCACCGCGCAATCCCCCAGAAACGGCATGGAGCCGTGTGCAATCTCGCCAAAAGTTTCGATCTCGGCCCACCATCCGCCGCGATGACCAAGGCAGATACGATCCTTCTGCAAAGGCTCGGGAATGATGACGTGCTGCACCCGGTCGGGGCTGAAGTAGCCCTTTGCCGCCAGGTAGGCGACGCCGCCATAGCCACCCGATTCCTCGTCCGCCGTGCCCGAGATTTCCACGGCGCCTGCATGATCTGGAAAGGTCGCCACAAAGGCTTCGGCCGCGATGATCGAGGCGGCAAGCCCGCCCTTCATGTCACAGGCCCCCCGTCCGTAGATCTTGCCGTCCTTGAGCGCGCCGCCAAACGGGTCCTCGGTCCAGCCGCTGCCCACCTCGACCACATCGGTATGGCTGTTGAAGTGGACGCAGGGGCCGGGATGAGCGCCTTCACGGCGGGCCACGATGTTCCAGCGGGGATAGGCCTCGCAATCGCCCGGCGTGCCGTGGGCGCGGATGAATTCGGTGTCAAAACCGGATTTGCGCAGGCGGGCGTCGAGGTATTCGCAGATCAGGCGGTAGTTCTCGCCCGGCGGGTTCAGGGTGGGTATGCGGATCAGGTCCTGCGTCAACGCGATCAGATCGTCGCGGCGGTCCGCAATGGCCTGCAAAAGCGGCCCCAGACGGGGATCGCTTGGTGTCTCGCTGGAAGGGGCGGCAGCACTGTCCATGACATGACTATCGGCAATAACGCGGTTCCCCGCAAGCCTGCCGATCACAGCAAGGCGATCCCTCGCAAAAATGAACCGAATGGTTCACTTTTTTCGTTGTCGAGCCTTGGTGAATGGGGATAGACGGAAACGGTTCGACCACTTCGACCTGAGGATTAGTTGATGCGTTCCATTCTGACAGTGATTTTGACCGCCGTTGTTGGGGCCGGAACCTGCTTCCCTCTCGCGGCCTTCGCACAAGAGGTCGAGGCGCCGCATGTCTCTGTCGTTCCGGCCGAGGTCACGCAGATGACAATCTCGGTCACAGCGTCGGGGACGTTGATCGCGCGCGAAGTGGCCGAAGTCTATGCTCGTGTGTCGGGCACCGAGGTCATCGAAATTCTGGTTGAGACCGGCGATGACGTGCAGGCAGGCGATGTACTTGCCCGTCTGGACCCCGCTGCCCTGACCGCTCAGAAGGCGCAGGCAGACGCCAATCTGGCCAGTGCGGTGGCCGGTATCGCCCAGGCTCAAAGCCAGGTCGTGTCCGCCGAAGCCAGCGCCACGCAGGCCCAGCAGGCATTGGAACGGACCCGGACGCTGGCCGACAGAGGCGACTCGGCCCAATCGGTCCTCGATCAGGCGATTGCCAATGCCGATAGCGCCGAGGCTGCCGTGAACGCGGCCAAGGCAGGTCTGGCCTCTGCCGAGGCGCAGGTGCAGCAGGCGCAGGCCGCCCTGAACCTTGCGGCGCTTAATGTCACCTGGACCGAGATCCGGGCCCCGGTTGATGGTGTGATCCTGACCCGAAATGCCCGGCTGGGTGCCTTAAGTGCGGGGGGAGGTGCCCTCTTTACCATCGCCCGCGACGGCGAGATCGAGGTTGAGGCCGAGGTGATCGAGACCGAATTGACCCAGCTGTCCGCAGGGGACCGCGCCATGGTGATTGTGGCCGGGACGGCAACGCTTGAGGGCCACGTCCGCCTGATCGCCCCGACGGTTGACCCGGTGACCCGCCTTGGCACGATCCGGATCGCGCTGGACAGCGACGACCGGATGCCAACTGGCCTGTTCGCCCGCGCCACGATCACGGCCGAGCAGCGCGACGCCCTGACCCTGCCGACAAGCGCCATCCAAAGCGGAGACAGATCCTCCTTCGTTCTGGCAGTCGAAGACGGGACGGTTGTGCGGGTTCCTGTCACACTCGGCATGATGATCGAAGGCCGTCAGGAGGTCCTGAGCGGTCTTGAGCCTGCCACGATGGTGATCGAACGGGCAGGCAGCTTTTTTCGGGACGGCGATACGGTGATTGCCGTGCAACCCGGCATGGCTGACGGAAACGGGGGACAATAGTCATGAACATGTCCACCTGGGCCATTCGCAACCCGGTGCCGCCGCTGGCGCTGTTTCTGGTGCTTTGTGTTGTGGGCATGGTCAGTTTTTTCCAGCTGCCCGTCACCCGCTTTCCCAACATCGACATCCCCATTGTCACGGTCAACGTGGCGCAGGCCGGCGCTGCCCCGACCGAGATGGTCGATCAGGTCACCCAACCGATCGAGGATGCCATCGCCGGGATCACCGGCGTCAACCACATCTCGTCCACCGTGTCGGATTCCATGTCTTCCACAGTGATCGAGTTTGATCTGTCGACCGACAGCGACCGGGCCCTGAACGACGTCAAGGATGCCGTGGCCCGGGTCCGGGGAACGCTGCCTGAATCCATCTCAGAACCCATTGTGCAGCGCCTTGACGTGACCGGGATGCCGATCATGACGCTGGCCGTGTCCGACCCGACCCAAAGCATCGAAGATCTGTCCCATTTCGTCGACGACGTCCTGAGCCGTGAGTTGCAGGGCGTTTCCGGGCTTGGTGAAATCTCGCGTCTGGGCGGGGCGGATCGTGAGATCCGGGTCGAATTGGACCCCGACCGCCTTCTGGCCCTTGGGATCACGGCCGCCAGTGTAAGCCGGCAATTGAGGGCGACCGCAATCGACCTTGGCGGCGGACGCGGTGCCATCGGCGGGCAGGAATTCACGATCCGAACCCTTGGCGGCGCCGATACGCTCGAGGATCTTGCCGCGACCCCGCTGTCCTTACCGGGCGGGCGGACCATCACGCTGGCTGATCTGGGTACCGTCACCGACGGCCCGGCCGAGGCGCGCAGCTTTGCCACGCTGGATGGTCAACCCGTGGTGGCCTTTGGCGTCTTTCGCGCAAGCGGCGCCAGCGATCTGAGCGTTGCCGAAGGGGTGCGGGAAAAGCTGGATGAGGTCCGGGCGCAATATCCCGATGTCACCTTGACCCTGATCGAGGACACGACCGAATACACCGAAGGAAACTACCATTCCGCGATGGAAACCCTTTACGAAGGGGCAGCGCTTGCGATCATCGTGGTGTTTCTGTTCCTGCGAAACTGGCGGGCGACGCTGATCACCGCCGTGGCCCTTCCGTTGTCGATCATCCCGACGTTCTTCGTTATGGAGTTTCTGGGCTTTTCCCTCAACACCGTCAGCCTTCTGGGGATCACGCTGGTCACCGGTATTCTTGTTGATGACGCTATCGTCGAGATCGAGAATATCGTGAGACATATCCACATGGGCAAACCGGCCTATGAGGCGACGGAAGAGGCGGCCTCGGAAATCGGTCTGACGGTCATTGCGATTTCCTTTACCATCGTCGCGGTCTTTGCGCCCGTCAGTTTTATGGCTGGGATCGCGGGGCAATATTTCCGCCAATTCGGCCTGACCGTCGCTGTCGCGGTGCTGTTTTCCCTGCTCGCGGCCCGCCTCGTAACGCCGATGATGGCCGCCTACTTCCTCAAGGACGAAGTCCTGCGCGAGGAAAAGGATGGCTTTGTCATGCGGGGCTACATGCGGATGCTGCGCTGGACCCTGCACAATCGTGGACTCACGCTTTTGCTGGGTGTGCTGATTTTTGCCGGGTCGATCTATTCGGCGACCCTGCTGCCCACCACCTTCATCCCCGAGGCGGACGAGGGGCGGGCAATCGTTTCGGTCGAACTTCCGCCCGGCTCGACGCTTGATGATACCCGTGCGCTGACCAATGAAATCGCGGCCCGGGCACAGGCGATCCCGGAATTGCACAACGTCTTTGTCGAAGGCGGAACCTCTGACATCACCCGGGCCAATGTGACTGTAACCCTTGGCGCAAAGGACAGCCGCGAGCGCAGCGTGTTCGAGATTACCGACCAGTTGCGTCAGCTGCTGGCCGATATCCCTGATGCCCGCATCAACTTTCTGGCCAGCAACGGGCAGCGTGACATCACCATCGCCGTGCTTGGCCAAAGCCAGGAGGCGGCGAATGCCGCCGCCACCCAACTGGCAGAGGAGATGCGCGGCCTAGATACGATCCGCAATGTGTCGAACGCGGCCTCGCTGGCCCGGCCGGAATTGCGGATCACGCCCAAGCCCGAGATCGCGGCAGAGCTTGGGATCACCGCATCCGATCTTGCGACCACGATCCGCATCGCCACCATCGGGGACAGCGATGCCAACCTTGCCAAGTTCTCGGTCGACGGGCGGCAGATCCCGGTCACCGTGCGCATGGCCGACGAAACCCTGCGCAACCTTGAACTGATGGCCGGCCAGCGGGTGGCAACGGCGGGCGGGCAGCAGGTCCCCATCTCGGTTGTGGCGACGGTCGAGCTGTCGACGGGCCCTTCGACCATCTCGCGCTATGACCGCGAAACCCAGGTGGTTCTGGCCGCCGACCTGGCCCCCGGTGCGGTACTTGGCCCGGCGCTGGCGGCGATCAATGGCTTGCCGACAGCGATGAATATGCCGCAGGGCACCGCCATCCAGGCTTCGGGCGATGCTGAGGTCATGGCCGAGGTCTTTGCCTCTTTCGGGCTGGCGATGGGGGCGGGCCTTATGCTTGTCTACGTCGTGCTGGTGCTGCTGTTCGGCAGCTTTGTGACCCCATTCACCATCCTGTTGTCTTTGCCTTTGGCCATCGGGGGGGCGATCTTTGCCCTATACCTGACGGGCAATGCCATAGGCCTGTCGGTGGTGATCGGGTTCCTGATGCTGATGGGGATCGTGACCAAGAATGCGATCATGCTGACCGAGTTTGCGCTGGACGGCATGAAAGAGGGCATGAACCAGTTTGAGGCGATGATGGACGCGGGCCACAAACGGGCCCGTCCCATCGTCATGACCACGATCGCCATGACGGCGGGGATGATCCCCTCCGCCCTCGCCCTTGGCGCGGGGGGAGAGTTCCGGTCGCCCATGGCCGTCGCGGTCATCGGCGGTCTTTTGGTGTCCACGATGCTGAGCCTGGTGTTTGTCCCATCGCTCTTTACCGTGATTAACGGGTTGCGCACCCGCTCTCGGCGGTTCCTTGTGCGCAGCCTGGGGGCGAATACGCCGCAGGCGGCCGAATAGGTCAGGTGCCGCAAAAGGTTGTATAGGGGCCAAATCCAGCCGGGGCGGGCAGGGCGTAACGCTCTGCCCCGTCGCGGGGGGCAAAGGGCTGGGTCAGGACGGACAAAAGCTCTTCGAACGGGCCAAAGTCGGCGTCGGTTGTCGCCGCCTCCAGCGCCTCTTCCACCAGATGGTTGCGCGGGATGTAGATCGGGTTGACCCGGTCCATCGCCTCTGCCGCCGCCACAGGGTCGCCAAGGCGGGCGCGCCATTGCGGGACCCATGCCTCGAATGCCGCGGCATCGCTGAACAAGGCCTTGGTCCGCTGCCCGCCATCGCGCAGGTCTGCGGCAAGCTGCCGGAAGGTCCGGGTGAAATCGGCCCCGCCTTTGGCCATCGCGTCCAACAGCCCCTGCACAAGGTCCGGGTCGGCGTCCTGCGCCCCCATCAAGCCCAGCTTGCCCCGCATCACGTCGTTGAAGGCGGCGGTATAGGCTGGCATGAAGGCCTCAAGCTCTGGCACCACAAGGGCGATGGCCTTGTCGCTGTCGGGGTGGATCACGGCAAGCAGGGCCTCGGCCAGACGGGCGAGGTTCCATTGGGCGATGACGGGCTGGTTGTGATAGGCATAGCGCCCCTGATGGTCGATCGAGGAATAGACTGCCGCCGGATCATAGGCGTCGACAAAGGCGCAGGGGCCATAGTCGATCGTTTCGCCCGAGATGGTCATGTTGTCGGTGTTCATCACCCCATGAACAAAACCCAAGCCCATCCATTTGGCGATCAACCGTGCCTGCCGGTCCCGGACCGCGCCAAACAGGGCAAGGGCAGGGTTGGGGGCGCCTGCAAGGTCGGGATAGTGACGCCGCAAGGCATAGTCGACCAGCTGCCCCAGTTTCGCAGTTTCCCGCCGGGCGGCAAAGTATTCGAACGTCCCGACCCGCAGGTGGCTGGAGGCGACGCGGGCCAGCACAGCGCCCGGCAAAGGCCCTTGTTCCCGCAGGACCATGTCACCGGTCAGCACAGCGGCGAGGGCGCGGGTCGAGGGGACACCCAACGCATGCATCGCCTCGCCGACCAGATACTCACGCAACACCGGCCCGATGGCGGCCTTACCGTCGCCGCCACGCGAAAACGGCGTCCTGCCAGAGCCTTTGAGGTGGATGTCCCGCCGTGCGCCAGTCTTGTCGATGACCTCGCCCATGAGGATCGCCCGCCCATCGCCCAATTGCGGGGAAAAGCCGCCGAACTGATGCCCGGCATAGGCCATAGCCAGCGGGCTTGCCCCGTCTGGGGCCTGACTGCCGGCAAAGATCGCTGCCCCTTCGGGGCTGTTCAGCGCCGCCGCATCCAGACCAAGGTCCTCGGCCAGCGCGTCATTCAGCCTGACAAGCCTTGGCGCCGTGGCCGCATCGCCCTGCCAGGGCACGAAAAAGCCGTCCAGCTCGCGGGCGTAGGTATTGTCAAAGGCAAAGGCGGATTTGGCAGCAGGGGTCATCGATTGGTCCTTTTGGGCGGTCCCCCCTTTTGGGCGGTCCCTTTTGGGGGGGGGCCTTCTGGTTGGCGGCAGGATGGCCCAAACCGGCTGGCTTGGCCATGGGGTCGGCCCTGTATCATGCAGCAGCGTTCGCCCTGCGGACATATGTCGTCAGCCGGTCGACATCATAAAGAGGAAGGGCCATCACCTCATCCCCGATTTCGGTCACAGCCGGGGACAGGTAGCGCAGGCCCGGTATCCGGGTCTCAAGCCCCGCCCCGACGCGCAAGCCCTGGCCGACCCTTTCGATCCAGCCGCGCGAGATGAGGCCAGCCGTCATAAGCTCATAAGCCTGAGGATCGGGACCGGCGCAATTGATGACGATGGGCGCATTCAGGTCCGACGGTCCATCGGGGCCGGTGACCCGGACGCGGGTGGTTCGGTCGGCTCCGGCGACGACGTAGTCGACCTTGGCCCGGATCATCCGGATCTGCCCCGCACGGCGTAGCCTGTCAAAGTCGGCAAGGCTGTCGGCGGTGCCGCGCCGGAACCGTCGGTCTAGCGGGCCGATAACACGCCTGCGTTGGTCAATATCCGGGATCAGGGCCGCCAGCCCAACCTGGTCGAGGAAGGCGCGGTAGCCCCGGCGCAGTTCTGCCATCCGGGCACCTTTGGCCCTGTGGGCGGCAAGATCGGCGTCGACAGCGGCCAGAAAGGCCTCGGCATCGGGGTAGGGACCGCGCAGATCGGGGGTGACGGGCGCGCCTCGGGGCCGGGTCCAGATCAGGGGCTCGGGCAGCAGGCCCGACGGGGACAGGACCGCCATGCGGATCCGATCCTCGGGCAGCAGGCATTGCATCAGGCGCAGCACGTCGAGCATGGCGGCGTTGGCCCCAAGGCACAGGACCTCGGCATCGGGGCGCAGGGCGGCGGCTATGGCGGCCTCGTTACCGTAAAGCTGTTCAAAGGCCGCAGGGCCGGTATCGGCGCCAAACCGGGCCGGGGCAGGGCCGCCGGTGGCGACATCGACGCTGTCGGCCTGCATCTGCTGGCCATCGGACAGGGTCAGCCTGAAACGGTCTCCGTCCCGCGCCAGATCGGTGACGATGGCCGGGCGCAGGGTGACCCGGACACCCCGCGCATGATGGGCGGCAAGAGCGGCGTCCGTCCTGTCGCGGAGGTAGTCGCCAAAGACCGCACGGGGCAGGAACAGGGCGGCATGATCGTCCGCCGCTATGGCAACTGCGTCAAAGGCGGTGCCACGCGGGTGGCGGGCCTTGCGGGAGGCGACCTTTGGCCAGTTTTCCGCGACCCAATCGGGAAAGGCCGGATCGACGGTGCCTGCGGGCGAATTCAACAGGTACGCGTCGCGCCAGGGCGCGTCGGGCGGATGATCGGCATAGGCCAGACCCCGGCCAAGCTGACCGGAACCGGGTCCGATAACTGTCAGGGCATCGCCGGGATCAAGGGGGGCGAGGGCGGCAAATGCTGCCGCCACCGCCCCGTCCCCGATCACCACATGGTGGCCGGCCAAGTCGGCCCTTTACTCAGCCGCGGCCCGACGGGGCAAGACCCAGTTGGGGCGGACAAAGTGACAGGTGTAGCCGTGGGGAATACGCTCAAGGTAGTCCTGATGCTCGGGCTCGGCCTCCCAGAAGTCGCCAACGGGGGCAAGCTCGGTCACCACTTTGCCCGGCCAGAGGCCAGAGGCGTTGACGTCGGCAATCGTATCGACGGCCACGTCCTTTTGCTCGGGCGAGGTGTAGTAGATGGCTGACCGGTAGGACAGGCCGCGATCATTGCCCTGCCGGTTCGGCGTGGTCGGGTCGTGGATCTGAAAAAAGAACTCAAGCAAGGTGCGGTAGCTGATCACTTCGGGGTCAAAGATGATCTCGATCCCTTCGGCATGGGTGCCATGGTTGCGGTAGGTGGCGTTTTTTACGTCGCCCCCGGTATAGCCAACACGGGTCGATTGCACACCGGGCAGTTTACGGATCAGATCCTGCATTCCCCAGAAACAGCCACCGGCCAATACTGCGCGTTCAGACATTTTGATCCTCCTGTCAGCCGTCGTCCCAATGGGGGCACGGCAGGTATCCTTGATGCCTTATATGTGGGGCGCAGCGGGCGACTGTCTAGGGGGCGTGGGCCGTGCCAAGACCCCGGTGACGGCTATGTGCCTAATTTTTCAGGGACAAACGCGGACGTGACACATTGGTGGCGTGACGCTGCCAAAAGAATTGCCTATGTGAAGGTCAGGAGGCCGCCGATGCTATCGCCAGACATGATCCTTGACGCCACGTTGCTGCCTGCGATGACCATCGCGCTTCTGGCCGGGCTGTTGTCCTTTCTAAGTCCCTGCGTGCTGCCGATCGTGCCACCCTACCTTGCCTATATGGGCGGTGTTTCAGTGTCGGAGCTGGCCGAGACCAAGGCCGCCCGGCGGCGGGTCCTGCTGGCGGCGGCGTTCTTCGTGATGGGGCTTTCAACGGTGTTCTTGCTGCTGGGCATCGCCTTTTCGGCGCTTGGGCGGGCTTTGCTGCAGTATCAGGACTGGTTTCTCTGGATCGCTGGGGTGACCATCATGATTTTTGGGGCGCACTTCATTGGCATTTTCCGCATCCCCTTTCTGGACCGCGAGGCCCGGATGGATGCGGGCGACAAGGGGGGGTCAGCCTTTGGGGCCTATGTCCTCGGGCTTGCCTTTGCGTTTGGCTGGACGCCCTGCCTGGGGCCGATCCTGGGAACGATCCTGTCGCTTGCAGCCTCAGAGGGCGACATGGCGCGAGGCACGACCTTGCTGGCCGTCTATGCCCTTGGGCTTGGGATTCCGTTCCTGCTGGTTGCGGCCTTCTTCCCGCGCCTCAAGGGGCCGATGGCCTATATGAAACGGAACATGGACCGGATCGAACGGACGTCGGGCCTCTTGCTCTGGACGGTGGGACTGATGATGGTCACGGGTCAATTCACCGATTTCAGTTGGTGGCTGCTGGAACGGTTCCCGGCGCTGGCGACCCTCGGCTAGGGCTTATTTCCGCCGGAGTTTTGCGCTATGCTGCACGCTAGTGTTGTGTAGGCAGGGTAAATGAAAACAGCTCATCCTCAAAAGAAGGGCGTGAGACGGCGGCGGGTCTTTTACATTCCGGGCTATGACCCCTTCCACCCCAGACGGTACCGCGAGCTATATCGCAAGGAAGGTACCATCCAGGCCGAGGTGTCCGGATACAACCTTACCCTGCGACCCAAGGCCAAAAGCGAAGGTCCTTATGGCTGGCACGTCACCTCCAGGATTGCCGAACGGTCAACAGATGCCGATTTCGAGGTGCTGGTCTGGTCCGATATCGTGCGCGGCTCCATGAGCCAGACAATCGCCGCGACCTATCTGCAAATGATCCGCACCGCCTGGATTTACATCGGCTCGGGCACGCTGGGCCGCCTGATGTGGCTGCGCAAGGGGCCGGTGATCGCGGCACTATACCCGGTGGGAATGTTGATCGCCCAACTCCTGCTGTCCCTTTTGGCGGGGGCTGTCGCGGGTAACCTATCGGCAAAAGGGGCGGGAGTGTTGGCGGGCCTTGTCGGCTGGTCCCTCGGGCCGGTTGCGGCCTACCTCTATTGGCCGCTTTTCATGGTAGTCGCCGTGAGTGTTCTGCGGTGGTTCAAGGGACAGGACGGCAGGTTCTTTGCCTACTACCTCATGCATGACTACGCCTATTCGGCTCAGTTCAAGGGGGCCAACCCACCCGCTCTGGAGGAGCGGATGAAAGAGTTTGGCGACCGCATCTCCGAGGCTTTGCAGTCGGACACGGACGAGGTGTTGGTCGTTGGTCATTCGTCGGGGGCGCATCTGGCGGTGTCAATTCTGTCGGACCTGATCCGGGCTGGGCGGGTTCGGGCGGACGGGCCCGCGCTTGGATTTCTGAGCCTGGGGCAGGTGGTCCCGATGGTATCGTTCCTGCCAAAGGCCGACCGCCTACGGGCCGATCTGGCCTTTCTGGCGGCCCGGGACGAGGTCAGGTGGATTGACGTCACAGCACCGGGGGACGGCTGCGCCTTTGCCCTGTGCGACCCCGTAGCGGTGTCTGGCGTGGCCCCACCAGACCAGCGCTGGCCGCTTGTCATTTCGGCGGCCTTCACCCAGACCCTGACCCCCGAGACATGGAAACTTTTGCGCTGGCGCTTTTTCCGGCTGCATTTTCAATACCTCTGCGCCTTTGATCGGCCGGGGGACTATGACTACTTTCAGATCACCGCCGGGCCCTATTCACTGGGCGATCGGTATGCCGACAGGCTGCCGTCGAAGAGCCGGATTGATGTTCCGGCCTCAAAATACACTTCGATGGCGGCGTGACACGGGCCCTTCCTCCAAAGCCTGCGGCCCGGCCCGACAAGGTGTCGCTCTGGCGCTATCTGAGGCTTTTCCGCGCCGATATCCTGTCGGCCCAACCGGCCAAGCTTTACCGGGCGTGGATGGCCGAGTTTCGGACGCCGTTCTTTCGCAGTTACATGATCAATGACCCAAAGCTGCTGACCCTTGTGCTGAAGGACCGTCCCGACGACTTTCCCAAGTCTGACAGGATCGGGGCCGGGTTGCGGCCCTTGCTTGGAAACTCGGTCTTTCTGACCAATGGAGAGGTCTGGAAACGCCAGCGCCGCATCATTGACCCGGCCTTCGAAGGCGGGCGTTTGCGCGACACCTTTCCGGCCATGTGGGCGGCAGGTGAGGCCGCGGTCGAGCGGATCGAAGGGCTGGCCACCGGAAAGCCCGTTGAGATCGAGGAAGAGACAAGCCACGCTGCCGCCGATGTCATCTTTCGCACACTGTTTTCGATCCCGATCGAACACGATCTGGCGACCCGCGTCTTTGCCGAATTCAAAGCCCATCAACGCAGCCAGCCGATCCTCAATCTTGCAGCGTTTCTACCCGGACCCAGCTGGATGCCCCGGTTTTTCCGGTCCGAGACCCGGCGCACCGCCCGGCTGATCCGGGATCTGATTGGGCGGCTGGTGGCGGAGCGGGCTGCGTTGATTGATGCCGGAACGGCCCCCGACGACTTGGCGTCCAAGACCATGACGACCGCCGACCCGCTGGACGGCCAGCGTCTTAGCGCAGACGAGATGGTCGATCAGGTCGCGATCTTTTTCCTCGCGGGTCATGAAACAAGCGCCTCTGCACTGGCCTGGACGCTGTACCTATTGGCCACCCATCCCGACTGGCAGGACCAGATCGCTGCCGAGGCCGCGACGCTGGAGCCTGCCTTTTCCAACCTGTCGCGCCTTCGGGTCACCCGCGACGTGTTTCGCGAGGCGCTGCGGCTGTATCCCCCCGTTCCGATGATGGTGCGCGAGGCGATGCAGGACGAGACATTCCGCGAGCGGCCGGTTCGGCCCGGTGCGCAGGTGGTGCTGTCACCCTGGCACCTGCATCGGCATGAGAGGCTGTGGGATCAGCCCGACGCCTTTGACCCCGCCCGTTGGCAGACAGAGGCCGCAAAGGCGTCGGCGCGGGACGCCTATATGCCATTTTCGACCGGTCCGCGGGTCTGCACAGGCGCAGGCTTTGCCATGGCCGAAGGGGTTTTGCTGCTGGCGATGCTGGTGCGGCGGTTCCGGTTCGACCCGGTCGAGGGGCGGATACCGGTGCCGGTTGCCCATCTGACGGTGCGGGCCAAGGACGGGATCTGGCTCAAGATCTCGGCCCGTTGATTCGGCGTCGCTTGGGGGCATCGTTGCCGCCATGCGGATGATCTGATCGGCGGGGTCGCACTGTTTACAATGCCGTTTGAATTTGGGCACGGAACCATATTCAGAACACAATTCAAGCGATGGCTGAATATAATAATAAATCAAATAATTACGATACGACCTTAACATAAACTCAGCGCAAATCTGTCGGATTTTTGTCAGGCTGGCGGCGAATTGGGGTAAACCTCGTCTGTGTTGTTAAACGAGGAGTTCCTGATCCATGTCCGCGTCTTCCAGTGAAACCTTGACCAGCCGTATCGTTGACCAATTTGCGGCATTACTGTCCCGCTTTTCCAAGCGTGGGCCGGACAGCAGTTTGCGGGTTTCCAAAAGACGACGGGCGACGGTTGCAAGTATTGACACCGTAAAGATCAGGGTTCCCGATCTGCCACCGTGCAAACCATTGAACAAAATGGAACTGTCGGAAAAGGATCAACTGGCCCTGATGCGCAATGCTCTTTACGAAAAGGACTAATCCCTAACGTCCTGCCCTGTTGCACGATCTTGCGCGTCGCGCAGAACAAAGACGCGGATAGCCGAGGCCAGCCCGACATCGCCCCGTGCTGCATCAATCTCGGCCGCCAACCCATTCAAGGTGACTTCGCGCCTGTCGGCAATCTCGCGGAATGCCTCCCAGAACGACCTTTCGAGGGAAACACTCGTCCGATGCCCCCGTAGCGTAAGGGAGTGTTTGACAGGGCGCCCAGATGCCGACGCCGTCATTCGTCGTCGAACTTGAGCTGATCAATCCGACGTTTCACCTGTTCCATCTTCGTGGCATTCAGCAGGCGTTGGGCCTTTGTCAGCCCGTGCCGGACCGCATTAGTGTCGGCGCGGGCCTTTTCGGCGGCTTTGTCCCGTTCCTTGCGAACCTTGTTCAGGTTGATCGGGGTAGCGTTCATTTCGGCCCGATCATGTCTTCGGGACGGACAACCCGTTCAAAAGTCTCGTCATCGACAAAGCCCAGCTTGATCGCCTCTTCCTTGAGGGTCGTGCCGTTCTTGTGGGCGGTCTTGGCGACCGTGGTGGCATTGTCATAGCCGATCGTCGGGGCAAGGGCTGTCACCAGCATCAGGCTTTCGCGCATCAGCTTTTCGATGCGGACGCGATCGGCCTGGATGCCATCGACGCAATTGTCGGTAAAGGCCGAGCAGGCATCCCCGATAAGCTGCATGGATTGCAAGACGTTATAGGCCATCATTGGCTTCATCACGTTGAGTTCGAAGTGCCCCTGTGACCCGGCAAAGCCGACGGCGGCGTCATTGCCCATGACATGGGCACAGACCTGGGTGATCGCCTCGACCTGGGTCGGGTTTACCTTGCCCGGCATGATCGAGGACCCGGGCTCGTTCTCGGGCAACATCAGCTCGCCCAGACCGCAGCGGGGGCCAGAGCCGAGGAAACGGATGTCGCAGGCGATCTTGTAAAGGCTGGCTGCAACGGTCTTGAGGGCGCCGGACATTTCGACCAGCGCGTCATGGGCGGCCAGCGCCTCAAACTTGTTGGGGGCCGTGACAAAGGGCAGGCCCGTGATTGCGGACATATGGGCCGCGACTGTGACACCCCAGCCCTTGGGGCTGTTCAGACCGGTGCCGACGGCCGTGCCGCCCTGCGCCAGTTCGTAGATCGCGGGCAGGGCGCCCTTGATCCGGCGAATCCCCATGGCAACCTGATGGACATAGCCCGAAAACTCTTGCCCAAGGGTCAGCGGGGTGGCGTCCATTGTATGAGTCCGGCCGATCTTGATGATGTCGGAAAATTCGCGCGACTTCATTTCAAGCGCGGCGTGCAGCTTGGCCAGGCCGGGCAGGGTGACGTCATGGGCCGTGGTTGCAATGGCGATGTGCATTGCCGTGGGGAAGGTGTCGTTCGAGCTTTGGCCCATGTTCACATGGTCATTGGGGTGAACCGGCGTCTTTGAGCCGATCTCGCCGCCCAGCATCTCGATCGCGCGGTTCGAGATAACCTCATTGGCGTTCATGTTGGACTGCGTGCCCGACCCGGTCTGCCACACCACAAGGGGGAAATGATCGTCAAGTTTGCCTGCCACAACCTCGGCTGCGGCGTTGATGATGGCGTCTGCCATATCCTCGGGCAGCTTTCCGCGCGCCTTGTTCGCCGTGGCGCAGGCCTGTTTGACAACACCCAGTGCGCGGACGATGGCGACAGGCTGCTTTTCCCATCCGATCGGGAAATTCAGAAGCGACCGCTGCGTTTGGGCCCCCCAATAGCGATCTGCGGGAACCTCGATGGGTCCAAAGCTGTCGGATTCGGTGCGGGTCTTGGTCATTTCGACGATCCTTCGGAATGGAGTTGCACTCCATTTAGCTGGGTCAGGACCCTGCCGCAACCGGCAGAGATCGCAGGTTATTTACGGAAGCTGTCGAGGCTGACAACCTGAGCCTTTTCCGACTTTGGCTTGGTCGGGGCAGGTTCGGCCATTTCATCCATAGGCGCCTCTTCGACCTCGTCGTCGTCTTCGGTTTCATCTTCCTGCGTCTCGAAACGCAGTCCGAATTCGACGGAAGGATCTACAAAGGTCTTGATAGCGTCGTAGGGAATGTAAAGTGGTTCGGGATTGTCCCCAAAGTTAAGGGTCACGGCGAATCCTTCGTCCGTCACCTCAAGGCCGTCAAACCAATGCTGAAGCACAATGGTCATTTCGCCCGGATAGCGGTCTGACAGCCAGTCGGCGATCTCGACGTCCGGGTGCATGGTGTCGAACGTGATGAAGAAGTGATGTTTCCCCGGCAAGCCGGATTTGGCAACGCCAACAAGGACTTCTTGGATCAGGCCGCGCATGGCGCGGTGCATCAGGTTGCCGTAGTCGATGCTGCGGGTCACGGTATTACACTCTCCCACTGGGTGCGGTCAGCATAAGGGATTCGGCGTCAGTGAAAAGAGCCCGCTTGCGGGACTTTCAATTGGCAAGCGAAACAAGGTGTGCGGCGCATCCGGTGAGGGCGGCATAGTCGTCCTCGATCACGCCGACGCCAAAGTTGCTCATGAACCCGGCAAAGCGGCCCTTGTCGCGGAAAGCCTCAACAAACCCATAATCGCCAAGGTAAGGGCCAAAGGCCTGCGACACGCCACCCACAAGATAGACGCCGCCAAAGGGCAGCTGGATCAGAGCGAGGTTTCCAGCGACCGAGCCAAGCATCCGGGTAAAGACAGTTGCGGCCTTGGTCGCGCGGGCATCGGTCCCTTGGGCACAGGCGTCCATGATCTCGCTGGCCTTCGCCTCGCGGGGGTCATCCGCCTCTTCGCCGAGCCAGGCGTAGACGCGTTCTAGGCCGCGTCCGGACAAAACATCCTCGACCGATGGAAAGCCATGGGCGGTCGAGACATAGTTGCACAGGCGCATGTCCTGTTCGGTCTGCACCGGCAGATTGACGTGGCCGCTTTCAGACGGGGTGACCAGACGGCCGGCTCCTGTCTCGAATACGGGGGCCGCGTTAAAACCTGTCCCCACCCCGATCACGAGTTTTGCCGCATTGTCAGAGGCGTCGGGGAAGGGGATGATGGTGCGGATCTTGTCCGCGTCGATATGGCCAAGGGCGTGCCCCTGCGCCTGCAGGTCGTTCAGCAAGGCGACCCGTTCGGCCCCAGTGGCCCGGATCAGGGTTGTCTTGTCGATGGTCCAGTCAAGGTTGGTCATCGTCGCCCGCCCGTCGCGGACAGGGCCTGCGACGGCGACACAGGTCGCGGCCGGATCCACGTTGTCCTCGTCCGCGATATAGCGGCGCAGAACAGATTCGAGACCCGGATATTCGCTGTTGCTGTAGCGCCGGATGGTTTGGGAGAGCACTTTGCGCCCATCTGCCAAGGCAACACGGGTATTGGTGCCGCCGATGTCGGCAACCAGGGACAGGGTATTGGCAGGATGGGCCATTATGGGTTCCTTGGATCCTTCGCGCCGGGCTATCGGGCCAGCGCGGCTTTGATCGCGTGATAGGATGCTTTGGGCGTGCGCTTCAAGGTTTCAAAGTCGACGTGGACGATCCCGAACCGCTTCTCATAGCCCAGCGCCCATTCGTAGTTGTCCATAAGCGACCAGTAGAAAAAGCCCTGCACATTCGCCCCGTCCTCGATGGCGCGCAGGGTGGCCTTCATGTGGTCGCTGACAAAGGCGGTCCGCTCTGGGTCATAGACAGCGCCGTTTTCGACGTGATCGTCCCAGGCCATGCCGTTTTCGGTGACAAAAATGGGCAGGTCTCCGACATAGTCCCGCGCCATGCGGGTCAGGAAATGATGTAGACCGTCTGGAAAGATCTCCCAGCCCATCTGGGTTTTCGGCAGGGGGCCCGACACTGGTTTCAGCGATGGCCAGGGTATCGTCGGATCGGGCAGGTAAAGGCCACGGGTGTAATAGTTGACCCCCAGCCAATCGAGCGGCTGGTTGATCAGTGCCATATCGTCCTGCCAGCCGTCTGGCATGTATTTGCCAAGGCCATTCAAGACCTCTTCCGGGTAGGTGCCTTTGGTGATCGCCTCGATGAACCACCTGTTGAAGATGGCATCCTGAAGCTGTGCCGCCTCGACCGAGCCTGCACTGTCGTCGGCGGGCAGGGCGCGGTCAAAGTTCAGCACGATGCCAAGGTTCTTCTGCCCCATGTCGCGCAACCGCTCCATCATCGCGCCGTGGGCGAGGTTGACGTGGTGCATCGCTCGCGCCGTGGCGCGGACATCGCGCTGACCGGGGGCGTGGTGGCCTAGGAAGTGGGACAGGAAGGACACGCACCAGGGCTCGTTGATCGTGGCGATGGAATTCACGCGGTCGCCGATCCGACGGGTGATGACTTCGGTATAGTCGGCGATCCACCGGGCGACGTCGCGGTTGGTCCAGCCGCCAAGGTCTGCAAGCGCCGAAGGCATTTCCCAATGGTAGAGGGTCTGAAACGGCTTGAGTCCGCGTTCAAGCATCCCGTCGACGAGGCGGTCGTAGTAATCCAGCCCCTCTTGGTTCACCTCTCCGCGGCCCTCGGGCATGACCCGCGCCCATGAGGTTGAAAAGCGGTAGCCGTCAAAACCCGCCTCCTTGAGGATGTCGAGGTCGCCTTCGTACATGTGGTAATGGTCACAGGCCCGGTCGCCGTTTTCGGCCCGCACGACATTGCCCGGCGTGGCCGAAAACGTATCCCAATGCGTAGACCCAGCCCCGCCAAAGGCGTGTCCTTCGATCTGATACGCCGCCGTTGCCGCCCCAAAGACAAAGCCTTCAGGGAAATCGGTGCGTTTGAAGTCCATTGGTCTAGTCCTCGGCAAATGCCCTGACGGGGGCGGGTCCGGTGGATCGTCCCACCCTTAGTTCGGCTTCGAGCAACACCTGCTCTGGCGCGGCCTTTGGGTCATTTATCCTTGCGATCAGCATTTCCGCAAGCCTGCGACCCGCTTCGCGGACCGAGGAACGGGTGGCGGTAAAGATTGGAATCTCGTCCCCGTTGGGCAGGTAGGACAGGGCGTCGTCATGGGTGATGACCGACACATCCCGCCCCATGATCAGCCCCGCTTCTTCAATGGCGCGGCGCACCCCGATGGCGCTGATGATCGACGACACCAGAAAGGCAGTCGGCGCGTCATGTGCCTTGAGCATCTTTGACGCGGCGCGGTAGCCGTATTCCTCGGTCATTTCCTCGGAATGCATGAATTCGGGCACGAGGGGTATTTTGCGGGCCGCCATCGCTTCGGCAAAGCCGTGTCGGCGGCGATAGGCAAAATCCATCGCCTCGTTCCCGTTGATCAACGCGATCCGACGGTGGCCAAGATCAAGCAGGAAGTCCGTCGCCCGACGAAAGGCCGAGCGGTTGTTCACGTCGAGCCAGCAATAAGGCTCATTTTGGCCCGAGGCCCGGCCATGAACCGCAAAGGGCAGGCCAATCTCGTTCAAAAAGCTGATTCGGCTGTCGTTCATTGAGGGGGCATGCAGGATCACCCCGTCGACGGCCGCCCGCGCCTTGAGGTTGCGGTAGACGTTCGATTCGTTGCCATCCTCGACGATGGTCAGGACCATTTCGAATCCATGCCGGGTATAGGCCGTAGCAGCCCCCGCGATGAAGTCTGCGAAGACCGGATTAACCATCTCGTGCTTGGTCGCCATCGGAATGACGTGGCCGATTGCCATGGCCTGGCCGGTAGCGAGACTTTTGGCACGTGTATTCGGTGTGTAGCTGTGTTTCAGCGCGGCCAATTCCACCCGTTCCCGCGTGGCCGCCGACACCTCCGGATAGCCGTTCAGCGCCCGGCTGACGGTGGTTTGGCTTAGGCCAAGAATGGAGGATAATTCCTTGAGGTTCATAGAAGTTGGTCTAACCAAAGCGCTTTCAATTTCGGGACTATCCTAGCGACCGACGGTCGCCCCGTCAAAGGGCAGATGACCCAGCGTAAATGCTGCGCCTGCAAAATGATGTAGCTTTGTAAGGTATTGCGGATGCGAGATTGACAGCGCTGAAATTCTGAGCGACTTTTGCTTCATCCAAAGCGCTTTGATAAATCACAGCGCCTGAGATATCATGAGCAACGCGGGTAGACCGCGTGACTGGGAGGAAATTCATGAAGAAGACACTATTTGCCGGGTCGGCCATTGCTGCTTTGACCGCAGGCGCTGCATTTGCCGAAGGGCACCTTGCCTTTGCCCCGGGTGACGGCGATTTCAGCTGGGACAGCTATGACGGCTATGTCGCCAGCGCACCGGATCTGTCGGGTCAGACCCTGACCATTGCAGGCCCTTGGCTGTCGCCCGAAGCAGAAATCTTTGAAAGCATGCTGGCCTATTTCGAGGCCGCAACCGGCGTCGACGCCACTTACACGGGCTCCGACAGCTTTGAACAGCAGATCGTGATCGACGCCGAGGCTGGCAGCCCGCCGAACATCGCCGTGTTCCCGCAGCCCGGTCTGGCCGCGAACCTGGCCGCCCAAGGCCTCTTGTCCCCCATCGGTGGCGACATGGCGAACTGGGTTGCTGAAAACTACGCAGCCGGCCCGTCCTGGGTCGATCTGGGCACCTACGCCGACGAAAACGGCGAAGACCAGATGTACGGCTTTTTCTTCAACGTGAACGTCAAGTCGCTGGTCTGGTACAGCCCCGAGAACTTTGAAGACGCCGGCTATGAAGTGCCTTCCACTATGGAAGACCTCATCGCGCTGTCCGAGCAGATCATTGCAGACGGTGAGACACCGTGGTGCATCGGTCTGGGTTCGGGTGCCGCCACCGGCTGGCCGGCCACGGACTGGGTCGAGGACATCATGCTGCGCACCCAGACCCCCGAGGTCTATGACGGCTGGGTCACCAACGAGATCCCGTTCAACGATCCGCGCATCATCGAGGCGATCGATACCTTTGGCATGTTCGCCAAGAACGACGCCATGGTGTCCGGCGGTGCCGGTGCTGTCGCTTCGACCGACTTCCGCGACAGCCCCACCGGCATGTTCACCTCGCCGCCCCAGTGCTACATGCACCGTCAGGCATCGTTTGCATCGGCCTTCTTCCCCGATGACGTCGTCGTTGGTGAAGATGCGGACTTCTTCTACTTCCCGTCCTTCTCTGAAAAGGACCTGGGCAACCCGGTTCTGGGCGGCGGCACTCTGATGGCCGTGACCGATGCAAACGACGCATCTGCCGCGTTCATGGAGTTCCTGAAGACACCGATCGCGCATGAAATCATGATGGCGCAGACCGGCTTCCTCACACCGCACTCCGGCGTGAACCTCGACACCTACAAAGACGGCGTGCTGCGCGGCCAGGGCGAAATCCTGCTCAACGCAACCACCTTCCGCTTTGACGGTTCTGACCTGATGCCGGGTGCCATTGGTGCCGGCAGCTTCTGGACCGGTATGGTCGACTACGTTGGCGGTGCATCCGCCGAAGACGTCGCCACCGCGATCCAGGACAGCTGGAACGCGATCAAGTAAGGCCTGACCGCCACTTCGATCTGAATGGCCCCGCCAGTGCGGGGCCATTTATCCACATCGGGATCTGTTCTGGGGAGGGGGCCATGAATCCGGCACTACAGGGTTTACTGACGATCATGATCGGCGTGGGAGGATGCGTTGGCTACTTCTACGGGGCCAATGTCTTCCTCGACAAAGTGCTGTTTCCGGCCAGTGGGCCGAATGCCGGGCGCAACATCAATCGCGCCAACATGATCCGTCCTTGGGTTTTTCTGTTCCCTGCAATGGCCGCTCTGGGCCTCTACCTTGCCTATCCGGTGATCGAAACACTTCGGATGAGCTTTACCGAGCGGCTGTCGGGTGGGCGTGAACAGTTCGTCGGCTTTGACAATTACAGCCAGATGTTCGGGGAGCCGAAGTTCCGCGAAGCGCTGCGCAACAACATGCTCTGGCTGATCATCGTGCCGGCCATGTCCACCGCGCTTGGCCTGCTGGCCGCGCAGCTGACAGACCGGATCCGTTGGGGCAACATCGCCAAATCCATCATCTTCATGCCGATGGCGATCTCGTTCGTCGGCGCTGCCGTCATCTTCAAGCTGATTTACGAGGCCCGCCCCATTGATGTGCAGCAGATCGGCGTCCTGAACGCGGTCTATATGCAGCTGGGCGGGGCAGAACCGCAGCAGTGGCTCACCATCCCGCTTTGGAACAACCTGTTCCTGATGGTTGTCCTTGTGTGGATTCAGACCGGTTTTGCCATGGTGATCCTGTCCGCCGCCCTGCGCGGCATCCCCGAGGAAACGATCGAGGCCGCGATCATTGACGGAGCCAATCCGTTCCAGATTTTCTTCAAGATCAAGGTGCCGCAGATCATGGGCACCATTGTCGTGGTCTGGACCACGATCACCATCACCGTTCTCAAGGTCTTTGACATCGTCTTTGCCATGACCAACGGGCAATGGGAAACGCAGGTTCTGGCCAACTACATGTACGACAAGATGTTCCGCGCCAATGACTGGGGCATGGGTTCGGCGGCTGCCATGGTCATCATGCTCTTGGTCATGCCGATCCTTGTCTGGAACGTCTACAACGCCCGCAAGGAGATGCGCTGATGGACTCGATCGCTGGCAAGAAGTCCGGGCTGACCTGGGCTGTCCACATCTCGGTCGCGGCTTTGGTCCTTTTGTGGATCTTTCCGACGCTTGGTCTGTTCGTGTCGTCCTTCCGGACCGGCGACCAGATCACCGCGTCGGGCTGGTGGAAGGCGCTTTTCCCCTCCGAGCAGAATGAACAGTTCCGCGCCGCCGACCCCGAAGACAACCGTGAGATGATCGACGGCGTCTATGTCGTTGCGGGCAACGTCTATGTCGAGGCTGGCAAGGTCGACGATCCGGCGGATGTGGCTGCCGACGTCAGCGCCTGGGGCGTGTCCTCGCGCGAGATCAGCGCCTATGCCCCCGGTGATACAGCCGATCTGGGCGAGGGGGAGACGATGACCGTTCAGGCGAACGGGGATTACGTCTGGTCTGGCAGTGACGAACAGATCTCGGGCCGGGCGCCGCGCATATTCGTGACGGCGCTCAGCCCGCCGGACTTTACCTTGCAGAACTATGACACCGTCCTGTTCGACCCGGCCAACCGGGAAGGGATGACCAAGGCGTTCTTCAACACGCTGACGGTGACGATTCCTGCGACGATCATCCCGATCCTCATCGCGGCCTTTGCGGCCTATGCCCTCGCCTGGATGGACTTTCCGGGGCGGGCGCTGCTGATCGCGGCTGTTGTGGGCCTTTTGGTGGTGCCCTTGCAGCTGGCCTTGATCCCGCTGTTGAAGATCCACAACGATATCGGCATCGGGAAGGGATACCTGGGGGTCTGGCTGGCGCATACCGGCTTTGGCCTGCCCTTGGCGATCTATCTGTTACGCAATTACATGGTGGGTCTGCCAAAGGATATCATTGAGAATGCCAAGGTCGACGGGGCAACCGACTTTCAGATCTTTACCAAAATCATCCTGCCCTTGTCCTTCCCGGCTCTGGCCTCGTTCGCCATCTTCCAGTTCCTGTGGACCTGGAACGACCTTCTGGTCGCCATGGTGTTCCTGATCGACAGTTCGGGTGAAACCACGGTCATGACCCGCCAGATCGTAGAGCTTTTGGGCACAAGAGGAGGGGATTGGGAAATTCTGGCGACCTCTGCCTTTGTCTCTATTGCAGTTCCGCTTGGTGTGTTCTTTGCCATGCAGAAGTATCTGGTGCGCGGTCTTCTCGCCGGATCGGTCAAGTAGGAGGCTGCATGAATTTGGCAGTTAAGGACGCGCCTGCGGGCGCACAGGCAGTGGCATCGGAATGGTGGCGGGGGGCGGTGATCTATCAGATCTATCCGCGCAGCTATCAGGACAGCAACGGGGACGGGATCGGCGACCTGGCCGGGATCGTGTCAAGGCTGCCCTATATCGCCTCGCTTGGGGTCGATGCGATATGGATCAGCCCGTTCTTTACCTCGCCCATGAAAGACTTTGGCTACGACGTCAGCGACTATTGCGACGTCGATCCGATGTTCGGAACGCTGGCCGATTTTGATGCGGTGGTGGCCAAGGCGCACGACCTGGGCGTCAAGGTCATGATCGACCTGGTTCTGTCCCACACCGCCGAGGCCCATCCCTGGTTCGAGGAAAGCCGCGCCAACAAGACCAATCCAAAGGCCGATTGGTACGTCTGGGCCGAGGCCAAGCCGGACGGCTCGCCCCCCAACAACTGGTTGTCGATCTTTGGCGGCTCTGCCTGGCAGTGGGACGGGCGGCGGATGCAGTATTATCTGCATAACTTCCTGACCAGCCAGCCTGACCTGAACTTTCACAACCCCGATGTGGTCGAGGCGCTGTTGGATGTAGAGCGGTTCTGGCTCAAGCGGGGGGTGGACGGGTTCCGGCTTGATACCATCAACTTCTACTATGCCGATGCCCAGTTGCGCGATAATCCCGCACTGCCGCCAGAGCGGCGCAACGACAGCATCGCCCCCAGCGTAAACCCCTATAACTGGCAAGAGCACATCTACTCAAAGAACCAGCCGGAAAACCTTGAATTTCTCCGCAAATTCCGGGCCGAGTTGAACCCCTACAACGCCGCTGCCGTGGGCGAGGTGGGGGACGCCCAACGCGGGCTTGAGATCATGGCCGAATATACCTCGGGCGGCGATAAGGTGCAGATGTGCTACCCGTTCGAGCTGTTGCAGCCTGCGCGGCTTACCGCGGGTGGTCTGGCCGATGTGACGGAACGGCTGGAGCAATCTGCCCCCGACGCCTGGCCCTGCTGGGCCTATTCCAACCACGACGTTACCCGCCACATCACCCGCTGGGGCCTGACCGACGCGGCGGCCCGGCTATATGCGACGCTGTTGATGTGCATGCGCGGGTCGGTCTGCCTGTATCAGGGCGAAGAGTTGGGATTGCCCGAGGCCGATGTGCCGTTCGAGGATTTGCAGGACCCCTATGGCATCCAGTTCTGGCCCGAATACAAGGGCCGCGATGGATGCCGGACACCAATGGTCTGGGAACAATCCAACCTCAACGGTGGTTTTTCCGATGCCCGCCCTTGGCTTCCGGTGTCGAGCCGGCATCTGGGCCGGGCTGTCGGGGTGCAACTCGACGACGCAGGGTCAATGCTGAACCATTACCGCGCCGTAATCGCCCTGCGCCACACACATGCGGCCTTGGCCAGTGGAGAGCTCCGCGATCTTTCGTTTGAGGCGGACGTGGTCTGCTTTACCCGGACAGATCCGTCGGGGGATGTGTTCTGCGCCTTCAACATGGGCGACACACCGGTGCAATTCGCCATGCCTGATGGCCGCTGGACGCCAACCGGCGCCGCGGTGAGGGCGGTCGCGGCGGATGCGGACGGGAACGTCAGGCTCGGCGCCTGGCAATGCTGCCTTGCGGTAGCTGCGCCAGAATAACGAGAGACCGGAATAACGAGAACAGGGACGAGGGAGGAACCACAATGGCCGATCTGAAGCTGACCAATGTCGCCAAGACTTATGGCGGGACCGTCGATGTGCTCAAGGACATCAATCTCGACATCAAGACGGGGGAATTGATCGTTTTTGTCGGCCCCTCGGGTTGTGGCAAGTCCACATTGCTGCGGATGATCGCAGGCCTGGAAAAGATCACCGGGGGGGAGCTGCAGATCGACGGGGTCGTCGTCAACGACGTGCCGCCAGCCCAACGGGGCATCGCGATGGTATTCCAGTCCTACGCGCTTTATCCGCATATGACGGTGCGCGATAACATGTCCTTTGCCCTTAAGCTGGCCAAGAAGACCCCGGCCGAGATCGAGGCCGCGGTCAGCAAGGCGGCCAGGATCCTGCAATTGGACGACTACCTCGACCGTCTGCCCAAGGCGCTGTCTGGCGGCCAGCGGCAGCGGGTGGCCATCGGCCGGTCGATCGTGCGCGACCCCAAGGTCTATTTGTTTGACGAACCGCTGTCCAACCTGGACGCCGCCCTGCGCGTGGCAACCCGGATCGAGATTGCCCAACTCAAGGAATCGATGCCTGAGTCGACGATGATCTACGTCACCCACGACCAGGTCGAGGCGATGACACTGGCCACACGCATCGTTGTTCTAGCCAATAAGGGGATCGCCCAGGTTGGATCGCCGCTCGAGCTATACGAGCGGCCCGAAAACGAATTCGTGGCCCAATTCATCGGATCGCCCGCCATGAACCTCTTGCCCGGCGAGATCGTGGGCACCGGGGCGCAGACGACGATCAAGCTGGTCGGGGGGGGCACAGCGGTGTCCGCAGTGCCGACCCAGGAGGCCGACAAGGGCCTGAAGGTCAACGTCGGCGTCCGGCCCGAGGATATGGTTGCCACCGACGGCGACTACCTGTTCGAGGGGGCGGTGAATTTCACCGAAGCCCTGGGCGAGGTGACGATCCTTTATTTCGACAAGGTCGGCGACAACGATGCGGTGATCGGCAAGCTGGCGGGCATCCATCCCGAATTACGCGGCAAGACCGTCCGCATGACTGCGGCACCGGAAAAGGTCCAGGTCTTTCACAACGGCCGGTCGCTGTATTACCGATAGCTGCACCTAGGGGTGGGGGCGTAGGGGGGCTCTGCCCCCCGGCCTGCGGCCTCCCACCGGGATATTTAGGGCGAGATGAGGGGGCCTTGGTTTAGTAAGGGGCGTCTTCGAAGACGCCGTCCGCGCTCATCTGTGCATAAAGCAGTCCTTCGCGCAGGCCGCGATCCGCGACCGACAGGCGGTCGGTTGGCCAAAGCCGCATGAGCGCTTGAAGGATCGCCGAGCCGGACATGATCAGCGCCTGCCGGTCTTTGCCGATCCGGGGATCGTTCCGCCGCCCTTCGGGACCAAGGCTGAGGTAGTCGCGGATCACCGCATCGATCTGGTCCGAGGTCATCCGCAATCCATCAACCTTGGTCCGGTCGTAGCGTTTCAGCCCCAAGTGGCTGGCAGCCACCGTGGTGACGGTGCCGGAGGTGCCAATGATCTGGAACCCTTCACGGGCTTGTTCAGCGGCGCTGGGGGCAAAAGCGGCCAGGTTTTCCTCGAAAAACCAGCTCATAAGGGCAAATCGCCCCGAATCGTCCTCGACGTCCTGAAACTGGTCCCGCAGGGTTGCAACGCCTAAGGGCACGCTGATCCAGTCAACCACTTTGGCAGCCGCAAAGGGGCCGGGATCGGCCTTGAAGCCTGAATGTAGCCGCATGATCGCCCGGGGTCTTTCGCGCGAGGGCACCTTGGTCAGGTCGATCCAGACAAGTTCTGTCGACCCGCCGCCAATGTCGACCACCAGAAGTTGCTCGGTCCGGGTCGAGACGAGCGGCGCACAGGAGATCACGGCCAACCGCGCCTCTTCCTCGGGTTCGATGATTTCAAGGTTGAGCCCGGTTTCCCGGCGCACCTGAGCCAGAAAGGCGTTGCCATTCCGCGCCCGACGGCAAGCCTCTGTCGCCACGAGCCGCATATGGCCAACCCCGTGGCGGGCAAGCTTTTGCTTGCAGATCCTGAGAGCCCCGATGGTCCGGTTCATTGAAGAACGGCTGAGCCGCCCCGAGCTTTCGAGCCCATGGCCGAGTTGCACCGACTTTGAGAAACTGTCCACGACGTGAAACTGACTGCCCTTGGGTTGGGCAATCAGCATCCGACAGCTATTTGTCCCAAGGTCCAGCGCTGCATAAAGCGACGCGGGGTCGGGTGGTTGGGGCGCGGGGCTTTCGACCGCTTTGGGGAACGCGCCCGCGCTGAAGGGACGCCTGGGCGCCATCTGCACGCCCTCCGAATTCGAGTTATCTTCAAGGTAGGCTTCGGCGGTTGTCCGCGCAAGTCCTGTATCGGTTCCGTGACACAAGGCCAGGCCGTTTCCGAGAGCCATTCATGATCTTGTTGAAAAAACCGAAGGTTCCGAGGGCTGGTGCCAAGCGGCCCAAGGGTCGATAAAGGGCAAAGGTTCGGAAGGGTCGTCGCTGGACGCTTTCGGGATGTCGAAATTCGACCCTGGTTCCGATCGCCGGGCGCGTAGAAGCGGTCAACGTAGCTTATGGAAAGCGGAATCAGATGCCTCAGGTCACCATCGTCTATTGGCGCGACATACCGGCGCAGGTCATCGTGGGTGCAGGTCGCAAGGCCTCCAAGCGCCAATTGGCCGAGCGGTTCGAGCAGGCCATCGACCGGGCTGCCATGAAGGTAGGTGCCGATGGATCGGACGCCTATCTCGCCGAATGGCGCAAGGTTCCAAGTGGCGAGCAGGACGGCGAGGCGGACGCGATTGCGGCGGCCGAGGCAGAGCGTCTTGAGACGACCTACGACAAGGAGCGTCTGAAGGCGCTGATCGACAACGATGGCTGGGCCTGACGGTCTGCCGTGACCAACAGGCTGCCGCCCCCTTTTTCCGGCCTCAAGGAGGTAATCATGTCTCTTCTTCCGTTCCGTAAACGCGCTGATCCCGGCCCGTCCCAGACATCCGCTCCTCTTGAGGCCTTCCTTGAGGGTTTTTCCATCGAGGTGATGCCCCGGACCGCCGAAAAGGTTGAGGATTTCAAGACCCTCCTGCCCAAGGGCACACGGGTCTATATCGCCCATATCGAGGGCACCCCCATCGAAGAGATGGTCGCCACCGCCCGCCGCCTGGCCGAGGACGGCTTTCCGGTCATGCCGCATTTCCCGGCCCGGATCATCGCCGATGAGGCGACGCTTGCCGACTGGATCGCCCGCTACCAGGGCGAGGCTGGGGTGAGCCAGGCCCTGCTTTTGGCCGGTGGCGTCAAGGAACCGGTGGGGGCGTTCCATTCCTCCATGCAACTGCTTGAGACGGGTCTGTTCGACAAGGCTGGCTTTGACCGCCTGCATGTGGCCGGCCACCCCGAGGGGAATCGTGACATTGACCCCGACGGATCGGACAAGACGGTAATGGAGGCGCTGCGCTGGAAGCAGAAGTTCTCGGACCGGACCGACGCGCAGATGGCGCTTGCCACCCAGTTCTGCTTTGAGGCCGCCCCTGTCATTGCCTGGGCGAATGGTCTGAAGGCGGCCGGCATCGACCTGCCCATCCACATCGGGGTCGCAGGCCCGGCGAAGCTGCAGACGCTGATCAAATTCGCCATCGCTTGCGGGGTTGGCCCCTCGCTTCGGGTGCTGCAAAAGCGGGCGATGGATGTGACCAAGCTGCTTTTGCCCTACGAGCCGACAGATTTCGTCGCGGAACTGGCCGCCCACAAGGCAGCCCATCCGGACTTCAATATCGAAAAGGTGCACTTCTTCCCGCTGGGCGGGATCAAGACCAATGCCACCTGGACCCAAACTCACGGCGGCGCCTCTGGCGTGCCCATCGCTCAACAAGGATAGATGATGACCCGCACGATCGTTGAATCGAAAACGAAAACCGCCATCATCGGCTTTGACCAGCCGTTCTGTGTGATCGGGGAACGGATTAATCCGACCGGACGCAAAAAGCTGGCGGCCGAGCTTGAGGCGGGCGATTTCTCGACCGTCGAGGCGGATGCCCTGGCGCAAGTTGCGGCAGGGGCGACGGTGCTGGACGTAAACTCCGGGGCCGTTTTCACCAACAAGATGGCCGAGGATACACGCTACGCCGACAACAACTTTGTCGAACCGCCGCTGATGCGGGAGCTGATTGAGCGGGTGCAGGCCATCGTCGATGTGCCCCTGTGCATCGACAGCTCGGTCCCCGGGGCGCTTGAGGCAGGTCTTGCTGCCTGCGAAGGACGGCCGCTTCTCAATTCCGTCACCGGCGAGGAAGAGCGGCTCGAACTGGTTCTCCCGCTGGTCAAGAAATACAACGTTCCGGTCGTCGCTATCTCGAACGACGATACCGGCATTTCCGAAGATCCCGAGGTCCGCTTCGCCGTCGCCAAGAAGATCGTCGAACGGGCCGCCGATTTCGGCATTCCCGCCCACGACATCGTCGTCGACCCGCTGGTCATGCCCATCGGGGCCATGGGAACGGCTGGCTTGCAGGTGTTTACCCTCGTGCGGCGGCTTCGGGACGAGCTTGGGGTCAATACGACCTGCGGGGCCTCCAACATCTCCTTCGGTCTGCCAAATCGGCATGGCATCAACAATGCCTTCCTGCCGATGGCCATGGCCTCGGGAATGACAAGTGCCATCATGAACCCCGTCGCCCTGCCGGTCTCGCAGGCCAAGATCGCAGAAAAGAAGGCAGAGCTTGCCGCCGCAGGGATCGTGCTGCCCGACGGGATGGACGATGAAACTTTCGTGACCATCTTCGGACTGGGGTCAATGAAGGCGCGTCCCGGTTTGGAGATGGCGGCCATCCGCGCCGCCAACTTCCTGACCGACAACGACCCCTCCGGGGCCGAATGGATCCGGTTCAACCGTCCGCCCGTGGCCGAGGGCGAGGGCCGGGCACGCACCGGACGCCGTAAGCGGGCCTGATCCCCTCATCTCGCCAAAAATATCCCGGGGGAGCGCCGAAAGGCGCGGGGGCAGCGCCCCCGATCCCCGGGACCACAGGCGGCACGGCCGGCACAGGGGCAGGCCCCTTTGCCGCTACCCCCTTGCGCCTGACCGCCCGCCCGGCATAGATCGGACATGGCCAAAGCACCGTCAAAACCCAAAAACACCTCTGGCCGTGGCCAGCGTGACCTGACCGTGAAGGTCAAGACCGCCCGTGGGCGCAAGATGTCGTCGACCCTCTGGCTGCAACGTCAGCTGAACGACCCCTATGTGGTCAAGGCCCGCGCCGAAGGGATGCGGGGCAGGGCGGCCTACAAGATCCTTGAACTGGATGACAAGTTTCGGTTTCTCGTGCCCGGCGCCCGGGTGGTCGATCTGGGCTGTGCCCCGGGCGGCTGGTTGCAGGTGGCGGTGCCCCGGATCAATGCGCTTGGAATGAAATCCGGCAAGGCCGTGGGCAAGATCATCGGTGTGGACCTGCAAGAGGTCGAGCCGGTTCCGGGGGCCGAGATTCACCAGTTGGACTTCCTTTCCGAAGGGGCGGACGATCTGGTCAAGGGCTGGCTTGGCGGGCCTGCCGATGTGGTGATGTCCGACATGGCCGCCTCAGCCTCGGGGCACAAACAGACCGACCACATGCGGATCATGATGCTCTGCGAGGCCGCGGCCTATTTCGCCTTCGACGTTCTTGTCGAAGGCGGCACCTTCGTCGCCAAGGTTCTGGCAGGGGGCGCGGAAGGCGAATTGCAAAAGCTGCTCAAGCAGAAGTTCACCAAGGTGATCAACGTCAAACCACCCGCCTCACGCTCTGACAGTTCCGAGAAATTCGTGGTCGCAACCGGGTTCCGCGGCTAGGGCTGATCAGCCGGCAATATTCAGCCAAGCCCCGTTGCAGCCCGCGCCCTGACGCGCCACTCTCGTCCCAAATCGACACGGGAGGCACCTATGACCCATATTCTGGCTATTGATCAGGGCACCACATCCAGCCGGGCGATCATCTTTGACAGCGCGATGCAGATCGTGGCCTCTGCACAGGAAGAGTTTCCCCAACACTTTCCGAAATCGGGCTGGGTAGAGCATGATCCCTCTGACATCTGGGCCTCGGTCGCCTCGACCTGTCGGGGGGCGATCGAAAAGGCGGGGCTCGCGCCCGCCGATCTGGCCGCCATCGGCATCACTAACCAGCGCGAGACGGCGGTGATCTGGGATAAGGATACCGGTCAACCGATTCACAACGCCATCGTCTGGCAGGACCGGCGGACCGCCGACCTTTGCGCCACTCTCAAGGCCGAAGGGTTCGAGGATGAGGTGACCTCCCGTACCGGGCTTCTACTTGATCCCTATTTTTCGTCAACGAAAGTGAAATGGCTTCTCGATCATGTCGAGGGTGCGCGGGAAAAGGCAGGCCGGGGTCAGCTTCTGTTTGGCACCATCGACTGTTTCCTGATCTGGAAGCTGACGGGGGGCAAGGTGCATGCCACCGACGCCACCAACGCGGCCCGCACCATGCTTTACAACATCCACGAAGGGGCATGGGACGAGACTATTTGTGACAGGCTCGGGATTCCCATGGCCATGCTGCCCGAGGTGCGCGATTGCGCGGCCGATTTCGGGACCTGCCGCGCCGATCTGTTTGGAACTGAGTTGCCCATTCTGGGCGTCGCCGGCGATCAGCAGGCCGCGACGCTTGGGCAGGCCTGCTTTGCCCCCGGCATGCTCAAATCCACCTATGGCACCGGCTGCTTTGCCTTGATGAACACCGGCGACACCCCGGTCCGGTCGCAAAACCGGCTTTTGACCACCATCGCCTATCAGTTCGATGGTAAACCGACCTATGCCCTTGAGGGGTCGATCTTTATCGCAGGTGCCGTGGTCCAATGGCTGCGCGACGGGTTGCAGATCATCCGTTCTGCCCCCGAAACCCAACCCCTCGCCGAAAAGGCCGATCCGGGGCAAGAGCTGTATCTGGTACCCGCTTTCACAGGCCTTGGCGCACCCCATTGGGACCCCGACGCCCGCGGGGCGATTTACGGGCTGACCCGCAATTCAGGTCCGGCAGAGTTTGCCCGCGCAGCCCTGGAAAGCGTAGGTTTTCAGACCCTTGACTTGATGGAGGCAATGCATGCTGACTGGACCGCCGCCAGCGGCGACGGGGTGTTGCGCGTCGATGGCGGGATGAGCGCGTCTGACTGGTCGATGCAGTTCCTGTCAGACATCATCGGCGCGCCGGTTGACCGTCCCGAGGTGCTTGAGACAACCGCCCTTGGAGTTGCATGGTTGGCAGGGATGAAGGCTGGGATCTATCCGGATCAGGCGGGATTTGCCCAAAGCTGGGCCCTTGACCGGCGGTTTGAGCCACAGATGGACACGGCAGAACGCACCCGCCGTGTGGCAGGTTGGAAAGATGCGGTATCTCGCACCCTTAGTCGTTGACGAAAATGGATAGGGGGCCTCAGGCCCCCCAGGTCCGGATCGGTCCGCAATCCATATGGACGAAGTTTGACCCAGAGTAGCGCCCAACGCCGCCAGCCCGACACGCTGCTGCCGCGCGGGCCATTTGGCTGACCGAGCGGCCATCAAGCCGAAGGTCGGCGGCCTGACCGCGCATGTGCAGCGAATTGCGCGCCACACCCGAGGACTGTGACCGCAGCATTGCGTTAGTCTGGGGCGACCGGTAGCCCGACAAAAGCATATAGGGTTCCGACACATCCATCATCCGATGTGAGGCTGCCATGATATCGATGGTACGGCTGTCCATCTCGATTGCGGAGCCGGTGCGCCAATCACGCATGAATACGTTGATCTCGCGCATCGCCTCACCGATATAGTCGCCTTCGATCCAGTAGATGGTGTCAAGACGTTCGCCGGTCCGGCCAGAGTACATGCTGATGCGACGAATATCGCCTGCGCCGCGCAAAAAGCCTGCGGCATTGGAATAGGTTGGGGCTGCTACGAGCGCCGCGGATGCAAAAGCACCCAGAAGCGCACGCCTAGAAAGGCCCGAAGAGCTGGTATCGTTCATGTGAGCGCCTGTCCCGTCGCCATTTTGAGCCCGCTAGAAGCGGACATTGCTATCTATCCCCAGATGCAAAATCCTTATTGCATAACTCTTTTCTCCCACCAACCGCGTTTTACGGCACGGTGGTAAACAGGGGCAGAATCGGCGGGTTTTTGCGCAAATGTCGTGCAGGCTGCCATTTGTTGCGCAGTTGTCACGCGGTGTTGCCGAATGGCATCGGCTCAGGCGACACATATGACCAACAATCCGGCTTCCAGACGGAAATGTGAATGGATTTAACGGCCTATATGTAAAATCTAGTCCTCGACCTGCTGCTTCTTCCAAGGATCTGCTTATTTTGACTTGTCTCACGTTTGTCCGCCCTGCCGCGCGTGCGCTGGCGGTGGCCCTTTCCCTCGTTTTGGTCGCGCCTTCGGCGCATGCTCAGATGAGCCTTTCTGTGACGGGCCTTCGCCAGGCGGTTGCAGAGGCCGCTGCCCGCGATGAGGACCTTGCCGCATTCTATCGGGATCGTTCGTTCGAAGGGATCTGGACGGGCAGCAGCCAGATTGCCCAGGCACGGCGCAACGCCCTTCTGTCCGCGTTGAGCCAGGCAGAATCCCATGGCATCCCCGCCAGCCGTTATGACGTCCAGGGACTGGTCGAGGCGCTTTATGCGGCCGACAATGCGGCCGAGCAGGGCCGTATGGATGTGGAACTAAGCCGCCTAATGCTGCGTTACGCGCGTGATGTGAACACTGGGCTGTTGAACCCAGGTGAGGTTGTGTCGCTGATCAAGCGTGAAGTGCCCTTGATCGACAGGCGCGCCCTGCTGGAAGGATTCATGTCGGCAGCCTCGCCATCTGGCTTTCTGCGCCAATTGGCCCCTCAGGCGCCAGAGTACGCCCGGCTGATGCGCAACTACCATGAAATGCAGGCCATGATCCCGATGGGCGGCTGGGGGCCTGCGGTCTCTGGTGGTCGGCTCGAGCCCGGCGATAGCGGCCCCCGCGTGGTCGAACTGCGCAACCGTCTTATGGCAATGGGCTATCTTGGCCGCTCAGTGACCGTCACCTATGACGATGCGATCCGGGGCGCGGTTGAGCGGTTTCAAGGGACACACGGCATGACCGTCGACGGTGTCGCGGGCGAAGCGACGCTTCGCGAGATCAATGTGCCTTTGGAAACCCGCATGCAGTCGGTTCTCGTCGCGATGGAGCGCGAGCGCTGGATGAACATCCCACGCGGCGACCGTCATATCTGGGTCAACCTGACAGATTTCCATGCCAATATCGTCGATTTCGACCGGGTCACATTTTCGACCCGCTCCGTCATCGGGGCCCTTGGATCGGATCGTCAGTCGCCTGAATTTTCGGATATGATGACCCATATGGTCATTAACCCAAGCTGGCATGTTCCACGCTCGATCATTGTGAACGAATACCTGCCATCGTTGCGCAGCAATCCGGGTGCAGCGGGGCATTTGCAGATCATTGACCGTCAGGGCAGGGTGATCAGCCGGGAAGGCGTGGACTTCAGCCAGTTTTCGGCGTCGAGCTTTCCGTTCTCTATGCGCCAGCCGCCGGGGGACCGGAACGCGCTTGGGCAGGTCAAGTTCATGTTTCCCAATCGGTACAATATCTATCTGCACGACACACCGGCTCAGGACCTGTTCAGCCGCGAAGTTCGGGCGTTCAGCCACGGCTGTATCCGTCTGGATGACCCGTTTGACTTTGCCTATGCGCTTCTGGCCCGCCAGACCAGCGACCCGGTGGGCTACTTCCAGCAGATCCTGAACACCCGCAACGAAACCCGCGTCGATCTGGAAACCCCGGTTCCGGTGCATCTGGTGTATCGCACTGCCTTTACCTCGGTCACGGGTGAGTTGCAGTTCCGTGCCGACATCTATGGCCGAGATGCACTGATCTGGGATGCCCTGTCGCGCGAAGGGGTGGTGGTCGGCGGCTTTCAGGGATAGGTCTCTTCGCCAAACACTGGCGGGAGACATCCATGGGGTTCCGTATCGCTGAGATTGCGTCCCGGCTTGGCGCCGAGGCGGCGGGCGACCTGGATATTGTCGTATCCGGCGCCGCCGAGCCGCAAAGCGCCGGTCTTGGACAAATCGCCATCGCCCTGTCACCGGCCTATGCCCAAAGCCTTTCCGGCGGCCAGGCCGTTGCTGCCATCCTTTGGCCCGGTGCCGACTGGCAGGCGATGGGGCTGCGGGCTGCGATCTTTGCGCCACGGGGTCGTCTTGCCCTGGCGCGCTTGACCCGGCTTCTTGATCCCGGCCCCCTGTTAGAGCCCGGCATCCATCCCACTGCATTGATTGACGGAGCAGAGATTGCCGAGAATGTGTCGATCGGCGCCTACTGTATCATCGGCGCCGGGGCCCGCATTGGATCGGGCTGCCAGATAGCGGCGCATGTAACAGTGGCGCCGGGGGTCGAGATCGGGCCCGATGCCCTGATCCTCGCCGGCGTGCGGATCGGACCCAGGGTCAAGATCGGTGCACGAGCGATCCTGCAACCCAACGTGGCGATCGGGGGGGATGGGTTCTCTTTCGTCACCGAAACGCCCGCCCATGTCGAAGTCGCTCGCACCACCCTTGGCAAGGGCGCTCTGCCAGTAGTCGATGATCCGACATGGCACCGTATCCATTCGCTGGGTGGCGTCGACATTGGTGATGATGTTGAGATTGGCGCGGGCAGTACCGTTGACGCGGGCACCATCCGGGCCACCCGGATCGGGTCAGGAACCAAGATCGATAACCTCGTGCAGGTCGGACATAATGTCGTCGTCGGGCGGGACTGCCTGTTGTGCGCTCAGGCCGGTGTTGCAGGATCGGCGCGGATCGGGGATCGTGTCGTCATCGGGGGGAAGGCAGGAGTGGCCGACAATGTCACTGTTGGGAACGATGTTGTCCTGAGTGGAGCGAGCGTTGTGTTGTCCAATGTTCCCAATGGCCGCGTCATGATGGGCTATCCCGCCGTCCGAATGGACAACCATGTGGAAAGCTACAAGGCGCTGCGCCGATTGCCCCGTATCCTGCGCGACCTTGCGGCGCGGCAAAAACCGGTTTCCAACCCGGATCAGAGCGACTAAATCAGCGCTAGCCCGCGGTCGGGCTGCAGACAGACCGAAAGAGTGCAAAGGCGTATCGGATGGACATCAAAGACAGGGTCATCAAGATCATCGCGGAGCAGGCGGTGCTTGAGCCGTCGGACGTAAGGATGGAGCACAGCCTGGCAGATCTGGGCATTGATAGCCTTGGCCTGGTGGAAAGCATCTTTTCGATCGAAGAGGCCTTTGACATCTCGGTTCCCTTCAACGCCAATGGGCCGTCGGAAGGGGACTTTGACATCTCTTCGGTGGCAAGCATCGTCGCGGCTGTCGAAAAGCTCGTGAAAGATCAGGCGTGACGGCAACGATCCTGACCGGGGGCCCGCGTCGCGTCGCGATCACCGGCTCTGGCACAATCAACCCTCTTGGCAGCGACGTCGCCAACACTCTGGCCTCGATGCGCGAGGGGCGGTGTGGCATCGGACCTTTGGACATCCGGGATGTGGACAGGCTGTCCATCCAGATCGGCGGGCAGATCCGCGGCTATGATGAGGCGGCGCACTTTGACCGCCAGCAACTGGCCCTTTATGACCGGTTCTCCCAATATGCCATGCTCTCGGCGCGGCAGGCCATGGCCCAGTCCGGCTTGGTCATAGACGAGGCGTTGGCCCTGAAATCAGGCGTGATTCTTGGGACCGCCGGTGGCGGGATCGGCACCTCGGACGAGAATTACCGCGCCGTGTATGAAGAGGGGAAGAACCGCGTTCATCCTTTTGTCGTGCCAAAACTGATGAACAACGCCGCAGCCAGCCATCTGAGCATGGCGTTCAACCTGCAAGGCCCGTCCTTCAGCGTGGCTACCGCCTGTGCGTCCTCAAACCATGCTATGGGCCTTGCCTTTCAGATGATCCGGTCGGGCATGACACAAGTCATGTTGACCGGTGGGTCCGAGGCGATGTTGTGCTTTGGCGGGATCAAGGCCTGGGAGGGCTTGCGGGTGATGTCCCGCGACGCCTGTCGCCCGTTCAGCGCCAACCGCAACGGCATGGTGCAGGGTGAAGGGGCAGCCGTCTTTGTGTTCGAGGACTATGAACACGCAAAGGCCCGAGGCGCAGAGATCCTGGCAGAGGTTGTCGGCTTTGCCATGACCTCGGATGCCGCTGACATCGTCATGCCGTCGGTGCAGGGGGCGCAGCGGGCCATATCGGGCGCTTTGGCCGATGCCGGGCTGTTGCCTGAAGACGTGGGCTACATCAACGCCCACGGGACCGGAACCGCCGCCAATGACAAGTCCGAGTCCGCGGCAGTGGCGCAGGCGTTTGGCCCGCATGCAGAACATTTGATGATCTCATCGACCAAGTCGATGCATGGCCACTTGATCGGCGGAACCGGTGCGGTTGAACTGCTGGCCTGCATCATGGCGCTGCGCGACGGGATCATCGCCCCGACGATCGGGTATGAGGCCGCAGACCCCGACTGCCCCCTTGATGTTGTGCCCAATGTGGCGCGAGAGGCGAAGGTGACCGCGGTGCTGTCGAATGCCTTTGCCTTTGGCGGCATGAATGCCGTTATCGCTCTGCGGTCGGTCTAGCGGCGCACAATATGAAAGCGCCGCCTCGTCTGAGGCGGCGTTAATTTGGTCCGACAGTAAGATCAGGACCTAGTTGGCCGTGGCAGTTGCTGCATCGAAGCCGGCAGTAAACCCGATCAAGGACATGGTCAGGTTGATCTGCTGATCGGGCACAGCTGCAGGCACTATGGTCAATACGCCGCTTGCACCACGCTTGAGCAAGGCGACCTGCTCGTCGGTCAGGCCAAAGCGGGCAACGCAGCCCGCGCGGTTGCAGAAGTTGAAGGCATAGCGACGGGCCTCGCCGCCATCGATGCTTAGCGTCAGTTGTTCGGTCAACAGGGTTTCTAGCGGGACAACGACCACAACGCCGGCCACGGCGGGTCCTCCATCAGCCAACGGGACAATGCTGATTTCGGCAACCGGGTTCTCGCTCGGGTCAAGCAGTAGCTGATACATCTGGCAGGGGTCTTCCCCAACCTCGGCCACCAGGCAGCGCAGGGCCCAGTCGCCAAAGACTTCGCGCACATAGGGCTCGCCCGGACGGGGCGCGGTGTCGTCGACGGGGGTGCCAAGATCAAACTCTTGCGACGAAGGGGCCGCCGGTTCGGGCGTGGCGGTGTCTTGCGCGATCAAAGGCGAGGCAACCGCGACAAGGGCCGCTGCGACAAATAGCTTGAGCGAATTCAACATGGTTTGGCGTCCTGAATGGCAGTGATGAGCGGGTCTCTACCATGTGGCCCACCCAGTGTCAGTGCGTTTAAACGCCCCTGCGGTAAAGTTCCGCCGAAGCTGGGGCAAGTCCAAATTGAAAAAGGAGCCGCATAACGGCTCCCCTTCCTTTTTTTCTCCCTGTCGGACTTGGCCGACTTATCGGTCGTAGGCTAAGCAAAGCGCCCCACTGCGTCAACAGGGTTATCCACACAAACTCGTGGAAGTAGAGGAAAAGCCCCGAAAAAAACCGCGCCCTAAGGCGCGGCAAGTCTGACAGGGAGGGAGTCTTGCCCCATGAGCCACGGGGATGTGGCCCCAGGGGCATCTTTGAAGCTGGCACAGATTTCTTAAGATTGTATGGTCTGACCATATCCTGTGCGGCCGGTCCGTCGCGGGGACAAGGGGACCCAGATGAGTGATGACATTTTCATTGGTGGCGGTGGTAACGGCTATGCAGAGGCGCAGCGACTGTTGCTGAGCCATACCAACCGTCACGGGCTGATTGCCGGGGCAACCGGGACCGGCAAGACGGTGACCCTGCAGATCCTTGCAGAAGGGCTGTCGGCGGCGGGCGTTCCAGTGTTTCTGTCGGACGTAAAGGGGGACCTGTCCGGTCTGGCCAAGTCGGGAAGCCCCGATTTCAAACTCCACGAGCCCTTCATGAAGCGGGCGGCGACTATCGGGCTTGACCTGCAATATGCCGCCACCCCGGTCACCTTCTGGGATCTTCTGGGCGAGCAGGGCCATCCGGTCCGGGCGACGGTGGCCGAAATGGGGCCGCTTTTGTTGTCGCGGCTTCTTGATCTGACGGACGTGCAAGAAGGGGTGTTGAACGTCGCCTTCCGGGTGGCCGATGAAGAAGGGTTGCCGCTTCTGGACCTCGAAGACCTGCAGGCGCTTCTGGTCTGGTGCGGTCAGAACGCCAAGGACCTGTCTCTGCGCTATGGCAATGTCGCGACGGCCTCTGTCGGGGCGATCCAGCGTCAGCTTCTGGTGCTGGAGAACCAGGGTGGGGCATCGCTGTTCGGCGAACCGGCGCTGGATCTGCACGATATGATGCGGCTGGATGCCGATGGCCGGGGCATGGTCAACATCCTGGCGGCGGACAGGCTGATGAACGCCCCCAGGCTATACGCCACGTTCCTCTTGTGGCTGTTGTCAGAGCTGTTTGAGGAAATGCCCGAGGTCGGAAACCCGGACAAACCCAAGCTGGTTTTCTTCTTTGACGAGGCACATCTGCTGTTTGACGATGCCCCCAAGGCACTGATCGAAAAGGTCGAACAGGTCGCCCGGCTGATCCGGTCCAAGGGGGTGGGGGTGTTTTTCATCACCCAGAACCCCGGCGATGTGCCTGACACTGTTCTGGGCCAGCTTGGCAACCGGGTGCAGCATGCCTTGCGCGCCTTTACGGCCAAGGACCGCAAGGACCTTGAAAAGGCGGCTGAAACCTATCGCGACAACCCGCGCTTCGACACCGCCGACGCGATCCGCGATGTCGGGACAGGTGAGGCGGTCACGTCGCTTTTGGATGCCAAGGGCGTGCCGGGCGTGGTAGAGCGAACGTTGATCCGGCCGCCGTCCTCGCAACTTGGCCCAATCACCGGGGCCGAACGGGCAGAGCTGATGGCCCTGTCTGGCATGGCGGGCAAGTACGACACCCGGCTTGACCGGGATTCGGCCTCTGAAATGCTGGCCCGCCGGGCGGCCGCCGCTGCGGCGGCGGTGGAGGCGCAAGAGGCGCAAGCAACCACCTCCGAGGCTGAAGATCGCGAATTTCGCAATGCCCGGCGATACGACGGCGGGCGCAGCCCGTCCTCGCGCGGGTCCGGCGAAGTTACATCGAGAACGAGGCCGACGACCTCGTCCCGCTCCACCCGCAAGACCGAAAGCTTTGGCGACGCAATCAGCTCTGTCGTCATCAAGGAGCTGAAGGGAACAACCGGCCGACGCATCGTGCGCGGCATATTGGGCGGGATTTTCAAGGCCCGCTAAGGGGTCGTCAGGGTAAGGTGGGTCATGACCCACCTTACGGGTCAGAGGGGGCGGATCTTCAATGTAGCGATCCGGTTCTCTTCCTTTTCGACCACCTCGAAACGAAAGCCATGAAAGCTGAACACCTGGCCCTCGACCGGGATCATCTGGGCCTCGTGGATCACCAGTCCGGCGATGGTATTGGCCTCTTCGTCGGGCAATTGCCAATCGTGGGCGCGGTTCAGGTCACGGATCGTCATGGTCCCATCAACGAGGTAGGATCCATCAGGCGCGCGGGCCACGGGTTCTTCGGTCTTGGCGTCGAATTCGTCTGAAATCTCGCCCACGATCTCTTCGAGGATATCCTCGAGGGTGATCAGGCCCAGCAGGGTGCCGTATTCGTCGATGACAAGGGCAAAGTGGCTGTGCCGGGTCAGGAATTGCCGCATCTGATCGTCCAGCGTGGTGTATTCCGGGACGAAATAGGGGGCCATTGCCACTGTCATGATGTCAAAGGCGGCCAGTTCCTCGGGATCGATACGGCCGTCGTCGCTTAGCATCCGTTGCATTGCCCGCAGCAGATCCTTGGCATGCAGGATGCCCACGATGTTCTCGGGATCGTCCTTCCACAAGGGCAGGCGGGTATGGGCGCTTTCAAGGCACAGGCGCAGGATCTCGGTCACCGGCAGATTGGCGTCGATCGTCTCGATGTTGGAGCGGTGAAGCATGATCTCTTCCACCGTTCGCTCGCCCAGATCGAGCGCGCCAAGGATGCGATCCCGATCCTCTTTTTCGACAACCCCTTCGGAGTGGCCCAGCGCGATGGCGCCGGCGATCTCTTCGCGCACCGCGAGGATGTTGGTGTCAGGATCGGTCTTGACGCCGAACAGGCGTAGGACCGCTCGCACAAACACCCGCACCGCACCAACGATGGGCGAGAATAGCAGCACCACCAGCGAGATCGGCCCCGAGACCCGCGAAGCGACGGTTTCGGGGTTGGTGATGGCATAGGTCTTGGGCAGCACCTCGGCAAAGATCAAGACCAGAAGCGTCATGATCAGCGTGGCAAAGGCGACCCCGCCGTCACCGAACATGCGCGTCAGCAAGGCGGTGGCCAGCGATGTCGCAAGGATATTGACGACGTTGTTGCCCAGAAGGACAGAGCCGATCAGCCGCTCATTATCTTCGGTGATCCGCAGCGCAGTGATTGCCCCCGACGATCCCCGGTCTGCCGCCGATCGCAACTTACCCCGCGACGCGGCGGTGAGTGCAGTCTCTGAGCCCGAGAAGAAGGCCGAAAAGACAAGCAGAACAATGATCGCCCCGGCAGTGAACCAGAAGGCGGCGTCAAACATCATGCTTTCCATAAATATCTTTCCGAGGGCATCGCCCCTTTTATGGGGCGCAAGGCGCGTCCCTTCAAGTGGCTTGGAGAATGATTAAGGTTCTTTGGGGGGCCGCGTCAGGGGATGATGCGTCATGACAAGCTCGCGCAGGCGCGCATCAAGGACATGGGTATAGATTTCGGTGGTCGAGATGTCGGCATGTCCCAGCATCGTCTGGATCGCCCGCAGGTCGGCCCCGTTGGCCAGCAGGTGGGTGGCAAAAGCGTGGCGCAGGGTGTGTGGGGTCACCGAGGCCGGGTCAACCCCGGCGGCAACGGCAAAGTCCTTGATCAGCCCAAAGAACCGGTGCCGGGTCAGGTGGCCTTCTTTCCCGCGCGACGGAAACAGAAACTTGCTGGGCGAATGACCGGCCTTGCGTCGGGCTTCTTCGCCTGCGTCTCGCTCAACCAGCCAGGCGGCCATCGCGGTTCGGGCGGGGGGCGACAGGGGCACCATCCGCTCCTTTCCACCTTTGCCCTTGACCAGCAGCATCCGGGGATCGCCCCGCGCGGCATTGGCCGGCAGGCTGACCAGTTCGGTCACCCGCATGCCGGTGGCATACAACAGCTCCATCAGGCAGGTGTTGCGCAACTGGTCCCGACCGGGGGCGCGGGCGGCAGTTATAAGCCCTTCGACCTCGACCACCTCGAGCGTCTTGGGAAGCCGCTTGTCCTTGCCCGGCCCCTTGAGGCGCAAGGCGGGGTTGTCGCTGCGCCAACCCTCTTCAAAGGCAAAGCGGTAGAGCTGCTTGATAGCCGACAGCCGACGAGCGCGGGTGGATTTGGCCAATCCCTGGGCTTCGCAGAAGATCAGGTAGCCTTCAAAATCCGCTTGGTCCGCGGTGGCAAAATGCTTGGCCCGACCACCCAGCCAGTCCGCCACGTCGTTCAGGTCACGGGCATAGGCCAGCCTGGTGTTTACGGCGGCATCCAGTTCGGCGGCCTGAGCCTCGAGAAAGGCCGAAATCCATTGCCGCATTGGCTGGGCGGCAGCGCCTGTCATGAAAGGCGGTCGAGAATGAGGTATTGCAGCGCCGCCCGGCGGGCAACTTCCTCAAGCCCCACGGCCCGGAAGGTGGCAAGCGCATCGGTGATGGCCATGTAGTCACCCGCCGCCCCCTGGCCAAAGGCCGCGATGGCCCGTAACAGGGCCTCGCCCAACCGTCCCGCCTCAAGATGCTGGGCAAGGGCGGCCGGGACCGGTGCACCGGCGAAGGCGGCATGGACCGCCGCCGCGCCTGCCTGGGCAGGTACTGGCACGCTGCGGACATCGCCCCGGGCGATCGCAGCCAGAAACCGGTCCTGTGCCGAGTCATCCGGGCGCGGTTGGGCCGCGGCCTCGTAATCGGGCGACAAGAGGCCAATCGTCCTTGCCAGACGAGCAGCCTCGCCGGTCAGGGGCAACCCGGCAAGGGCAGGGGCATAAAGGGTGGCAAAGGCGACTTCGGTCTGGGCGGTAAGCATCGCGGACCAAGCATCGGCCAGGCTGCTTGTTACGGCGCCGGTATCGCGGGCGCGGATGGCCACGTCAAAACGCTGGATTGCCTCGGCACGGTCCCAGACACCGCCAGAGGCAGCGGGCGTGCGCTTGGTATAGGCCGCAAGCAGGACCGAAGGGGCAATCGCCTGTTCGCGCGCCAGGCGCTCGGCGGCCTCCATCTGGGTCCGCCATGCAACCGTCGCGCGCAGGTCGGCATGGGCGAAGGCAAGCGGCAGGTTCGAAGTTGGCAAGGCCTCGCCAATCGCCTCCCGCATGAGGAAGACAAGCGGACTGGGCCGTGAGGGCGGCGGCAACGGCGCAGCTCCATCAGAAATGGCTGGGTCAAGAAAGCGGGACAGCAAGGCGTCCTCTTCATCGCTGACATCGCCAAGGGCGCGAGCGGTATTCAACGTCAGGGCGGCTCCGTTCCAGTCGCCGTTCCGGGCCGTACAGAAGATCCGGGCCGGGTAGGTCGGGGCCAGCGTCGGACGCGATCGTAGCAAGGCGCAAGCCTCGTTCTCGGTGCCGGTCAGCAGCGACACGTCAAACGCACGGCGGTAGACCGCCGGGTCATCATATCCGGCTGCCTCGATCAGGGAACGGGCCTGAACCAAGGCCCCTTGGTCCAACAGCTTGTCGATCCGCGCCAGCAGAAGCGCGTCGGTGGCGCTGGACAGCGCCGGTCGCTCTGCCTTAGCCAGCATCAATGTGACCAGAAGGTCATGAAGGGCGGGCAGGTTGCGCGTCCGTTCGGCCTGGATCAGCCCGACAAGGGTCGCCTCGGCGCTGTTGGCCCAGATCGTTTCTGGCAGACCGGTCTGGGAAGAGGGCAAGACCCCCACGATGCGGGCACCAGCCCCATCAAGCGGCGTTACCGTGATCTCGGGCGTCGAGGCATTATTGGATACCGGTGGCTCGTCAAAGAACGGGCCAACCCCCGTTTGCGAGGCGGAAGCCGGGACCTGCACGCTTTGGGACAGCCAGTCTATGGCGGATAGCGGCTCTGTCTCCTGGGCCTGCGCCAGTCCTGCAAAGGCAAAAAAACCAAGAATCGTCCCAGTCAAAGGCCGGGGCATCATCGTCACTGGACCTCTAACGTTACGGGGGCTGAAATCTGTTCTGCTGGGGCCGCGAAATCTGTCGGCAAGAAGATCGGACCGATGTAGGCGTAGGCTACAAAGGCGATTGCGGCCAGTACGATCAGGATGAAGAGATACTTGATCAGCCGCCACATGTGTCTGCCTCGCCCGTTCGCTGGTCTCTTTGTCGGCTTTCGCCGTCTTCTCCTACCATTATAACTGGTCTTTTCCGCAATATCACGCCATTCAGTAAACGATTTTTTGATCGGCAAGGCCCGGCCGATTCATATGAGGACAGGGCAAGACGAAAGTAATATGGGTTTGGAGGCATGACGCGGGAGGGGACCGGGCCAACAGGGCCTTTGGCAAACGGTTCAGAGCCTGCCGCGCGTCATGGCACGCGGCGGCTTTTGCGCACCGTCGTGCTTGTCGGGATGATGGGGTCGGGCAAATCCGCCATCGGCCGTGCCCTGTCCCAGAAACTGGGCGTTCCCTTCATCGACTCCGACGCCGAGATCGAGGCTGCCGCAAATGCCACCATCGCCGAGATTTTCGCCCGCGATGGCGAGACGTTCTTTCGCCGGCGCGAGGCCGAAGTGATTGCCCGGCTGTTGCGTGCGCCTCCGATGGTCTTGTCGACCGGCGGCGGGGCCTTCATGTCCGAACGGAACCGCAAGGCCATTTCCGAACATGGGGTATCCCTTTGGTTGAACGCCTCTCTCCCCACGCTATGGGAGCGGGTCCGCCACAAGGACACCCGCCCTTTGCTGCAGCAGGCTGATCCCAAAGGCACGCTTGCCGCGCTGTATCAGGACCGGCTGCCCACCTACGCCCTTGCCGACCTGAGCGTGTTTGCAGAGCCCGGATACTCGATCGAGGACACGACCAACCTCGCCGTCAAGACCTTGTTGACCCGACCTGATGTACTGGAGCCCACATCATGACTATCGCCACCGCGCCTGCCCCCGAAACCGTTCGGGTGGATCTGCCCGGTCGGGCCTATGACATCATGATCGGGACTGGGCTTTTGGAGCAGGCGGCGACTCATTTGCAGCCCCTTTTGCGGCGCAAGCGAGTGGCGATCGTGACCGAGACGAGGGTCGCGGCCCATCACCTTCAGACCCTGCTTGAGACCTTTTCTGACGCGGGTATCGCCGCGTCGACCCTGATCCTGCCTCCGGGAGAAGGGACCAAGGACTGGCCGCATTTCACCGAGACCGCCGACTGGCTCTTGTCTGAAAAGATCGAAAGGGGCGACATCGTCGTGGCTTTTGGCGGTGGTGTCATCGGGGATCTTGCCGGTTTTGCAGCGGCCGTCGTCCGGCGTGGTATCCGCTTTGTGCAGATCCCGACGACGTTGCTGGCGCAGGTTGACAGTTCGGTCGGAGGTAAGACGGGGATCAACACCAAGATGGGCAAGAACCTTGTCGGGGCCTTTCACCAGCCATCCCTTGTTCTTGCCGATATTGGACTGCTTGACAGCCTGCCGCGCCGCGATCTTTTGGCCGGCTATGGCGAGGTGGTGAAATACGGCCTCTTGGGCGACGCCGCCTTCTTTGACTGGCTTGAACAGAATGGTCCCGCGCTTGCGAAGGGTGACCTCGCCGCGCGTAGCTATGCGGTTCGTCGGTCCTGCGAGATGAAGGCAGGCATTGTCATGCGCGACGAGACCGAGCAGGGGGAACGGGCGCTGTTGAACCTTGGTCATACCTTCTGCCACGCGCTGGAGGCTGCCACCGGATACTCGCACCGTTTGCTTCACGGCGAAGGGGTGGCGGTCGGCTGTGCCCTTGCCTTTGAACTCTCGGCCCGGCTGGGTCTGTGTTCACAAGAGGATCCGTCCCGCGTCCGTGCCCATTTGCGGGCCATGGGGATGAAGACCGATATCGCCGACATACCCGGCGATCTGCCCGATGCAGACGGTCTGCTGCGGTTGATGGGGCAGGACAAGAAGGTGGTCGACGGAACCTTGCGGTTCATTCTGGCCCGCGGCATCGGAGAGGCATTTGTCACCTCGGACGTGCCAAAGGAGACTGTGTTGTCGGTGCTGTCAGACGCCTTGGCGGGTCGCTGATACAGGTAGAAGGCGACGGTTTGCCTAGCCCCGTCAGGTGCAAAACGCCAACGCGGCCCCCTGACAGGTGGCCGCATCGGACAAAATCTTTAGAACGGGATCTCGTCGTCCAGATCGCCACGGCCACCGCTGCTCGAGGGGCCGCTTGACGATCCGCCGCCATAGCCGCCCTGATCGTAGCCACCGCCGGACTGGTCTTCCATATAGCCGCCACCGCCGCCGCCGCCACCACCGGAACCGCCACCATCACGGCCATCCAGAAGCGTCAGTTCACCGCGATAGGGGCGCAGAACGACCTCGGTCGAATAGCGGTCCTGACCGGATTGGTCCTGCCATTTGCGGGTTTCCAGCTGGCCTTCGATATAGACCTTGGAGCCCTTGCGCAGATACTGCTCTGCGATGCGGGCGAGGGGTTCCGAAAAGATGGCAACCGTATGCCATTCCGTCCGTTCCTTGCGTTCGCCCGTTGTCCGGTCTTTCCAGTTTTCGGAGGTGGCGATGCGCAGGTTGCAAACCTTGCCGCCATTCTGAAAGGTGCGCACTTCCGGGTCACGACCCAGATTGCCCACGATGATCACCTTGTTCACAGATCCGGCCATGTGCCGCCCCCCTTGCGCTCTTTTTTGACATCGAGTCACCGCGATGCGATGCCCTTCGTTACATCACCGTAAAGTGGTTAATGGAAGCCGAATCTCGGGATTTGTTTCGGTAGACGGCATTCGAAGGGGCGTGTCTTCATCTTCGGTTCGATCACCAAAGATGCCCGGCAGCCCTGGACCACAACTTCATCTGGAATCTGACACATTTTTGAACTATTGTCTGCCGATCGGATGTGGATGGGGACTTTTCATGCGCCTGTTTTGGGGAGTGGCTGTTGCAGCCGGGCTTGGACTGTCCGGCGCTACGGCGGCCGATACTGTGTCGACCATGTCGCGCAGCGCCTTGTTTCAATCACAGCTGTCGGTTCTCGATGGGCGGGCCGCGCAGCAATATAGCAACAGCGTCCGGCTTGCGCCGCCACGGGCAGAAATCACCTCAACAACGGCCTTCCGGGGCAATTACGCGGGTCCCTACCTTGCCCTCGCTCGCGAAGCGGCGCGGCGCCACAATGTCCCCGAGGACCTTTTCCTGCGGCTGGTCCAACAGGAAAGCGGCTGGAATGCCCGGGCCGTGTCGCACAAGGGGGCGATCGGACTGGCACAACTGATGCCGCAAACCGCCGCCCTTCTAGGGGTGGACCCGAACGATCCCTTGCAAAACCTTGACGGCGGTGCGCGCTACCTTCGCGAACAATATGAGACCTTCGGGGATTGGAGGCTGGCACTGGCGGCCTATAACGCGGGCCCCGGCGCAGTCCGACAACACGGCGGCATCCCGCCCTACGACGAGACCCGGAACTACGTTCTGGTCATCTGGGGCGAGTAGCCCGTTCCTTCTAATCCTTAAACAGCACGTCAAACCGACAGTTGTGCCAGACCATTGCAGGTCCGGGTGCGGGTCCGGGCACTTGCTTGGGCGTCAGATCGGAAAAACCTACTCTGCCGCGATCTGGATGACGGGTTCCATGCTGGCCAGATCATCATCGCTTAGGTGACATTTGATCTGGTGGCCGTCAGCCACCATGCGCACAGGTGGTACGGTCTTTTCACAAAGGCCGCCCGGCACATGGCCTTTCCAGTTGCAGCGGGTCTGGAACGGGCAACCCGACGGCGGGTTCATGGCCGAAGGGATGTCGCCTTCCAAGACGATATGCTTTTTCTTGACGGAGGTGTCAGCGATCGGCACCGCCGACAACAAGGCCTCGGTGTAAGGGTGATAGGGGGGCGAGAATACCTGATCCGTCGTCCCAAGCTCGACCACATGGCCCAGGTACATGACAATCACGCGGTCCGACAGGTAGCGGACGATGGATAGGTCATGGCTAATGAACAGGAGCGTCGTCTTATGCTCGCGCTGGATGTCCATCAACAGGTCCGTCACCGCGGCCTGCACCGACACGTCCAGAGCCGAGACGGGTTCGTCGGCGACAACGATCTTGGCGTCCCCGGCAAAGGCGCGGGCGATGCCCACCCGCTGTTTCTGTCCGCCCGATAGCTGGCGGGGCATCCGGTCAGCAAAGGCACGGGGCAGTTTCACCAGGTCAAGAAGGTCGAGCATCCTTGCCCGACGCTCGGTCTCGTTCTTGCCGATCTTGAAGATTTCCAAGGCCCGAATGATCTGGCGGCCCACCGTCATCGAGGGATTGAGGGTATCAAAGGGGTTCTGGAACACCATTTGCACGTCGGCGATGGTCTTGGTGCTGCGCTTCTCGATCGGCGTGCTGCCGATGGAGTCGTTGTAAAGCAGGATCTCGCCCGAGGTGGCGGTCTCAAGGCCCATCAGAACCTTGGCAAAGGTCGACTTGCCACAGCCTGATTCACCCACGATGGCGAGGGTCTCGCTTTCGCGGGCCTCGAAGGTGAGCGTCTCGTTGGCTTTGACAACCTTCTTGGTGCCACTGCCAAAGAGGGAACTGGCGTTGACCTCGTAATATTTGCGCAAGTCCTCCATGCGCAGGACGACATCGCCGATTTCGCCCTTGGTCTTGACCTTGGCGGCAACGACAGGCGCGTTCCAGTCGATCTCGGCGCTTTTCAGGCAGCGGGTCTCGTGACGTTCATCCCCTTCAACGGGGACCATCTTGATGTCCTGGCCATCGCAACGACCGGCCTCAAAGTAGTCGCAGCGCGGGCCGAAGTTGCAGCCCTGCGGGCGTTCATGCGGCAGGGGGAAGTTACCGGGGATCGCCACAAGGGGGCGGGCGTTCTTGTCGGCCCCGGGCAGCGGGATCGAACGGAACAGCGCCTGGGTATAGGGATGGCGCATCTTGTCAAAGACATCCTCGATCGAGCCACGTTCGACCGCCTCGCCGGAATACATCACGCAGATCCGGTCGCAGGTCTCGAGCACAAGGCCAAGGTTGTGGCTGATGAACAGCATCGAGGTGCCGTATTTCTTGCCCAGGTCCTTGACCAGTTCGACAACTGCGGCCTCGACCGTCACGTCAAGGGCGGTGGTGGGCTCGTCGAGGATAAGAAGCGAGGGCTTGGACATCAGCGCCATGGCGATCACGATCCGCTGCTGCTGGCCGCCTGACAATTGGTGCGGATAGCTGTTCAGGATCCGCTTAGGGTCAGGCAGCTTGACGTCCGTCACCACCTCGAGCGCGCGCTGGTAGGCGGCCTTTTCGCTGATCCCTTCGTGGATCATCGGCACTTCCATGAGCTGTTGGCCGATCTTCATGGCGGGGTTCAGCGAGGCCATAGGCTCTTGGTAGATCATCGCGATCTGGCTGCCGCGGATGTCGCGCAACTCTTCCGGGCTCATGGTGTTGAGATCGCGTCCCTTGAACTTGATCGAGCCGCCGACGATGCGTCCGTTGACCCCAAGGTCCTGCATCACCCCCAGCGCCACGGTGGATTTGCCGCAACCGGATTCGCCCACCAGGCCAAGCGCCTCACCGGGCATGACCTTGGCCGAAAAGTCCATCACAGCCGGGATTTCGCGCAGCCGGGTAAAGAAGCTGATCGAAAGCTTGTCGATCTCGAGGATCGGGCCGTCGTAGACTTCTCCGTTCAGGTCGAGGTCACTGGGGCTTTGATCAGCCAGGCTTTGGTCGGACATGGGCGCGTCTCCGTCAGCTAAGGGGCAGTGGGGGGCGGGTCATGGGGCTCTGCCCCGCGCCTTCGGCGCCCCCCGGGATATTTATGGCGAGATGAGGATCAGTCCTTGAGGCTTTCCTCTCGCAGGCCGTCGGCCAACAGGTTGAGGCCCAGGACCATCGACAGAAGTGCGATGGCAGGTACGAGGGCAGGGTGGGGGTAGATCGACAGAAGTCCCCGACCGGCGTTGATGGTCGATCCCCAGTCCGGGCTTTCGGGCGGCAGGCCCAGTCCGAAGAAGCCAAGCGTTCCCAGAAGGATGGTGGCGTAGCCAATCCGCAGGCAGAAATCGACGATCAACGGCCCCCGCGCGTTGGGCAGGATTTCCCAAAGCATGATGTACCAGGGTCCTTCGCCCCGCGTCTGGGCGGCCGCCACATAGTCCCGCGTCTTGATGTCCATGGCGAGCCCGCGCACGATTCGGTAGATCGTGGGGGAGTTGACGAAGACCACCGAAACAAAGACCACAAGGATCCCGCCGGGCACGTCGAAGAGGTCAAGCCAGTCGGGCAGGAAGTGCAGTACGGTGCCATCCTGGTTCACTAGCGAGAGGTACAGCACGCCGAGCACCCCAAGTACGATGGCCAGGATAATTGTCCTGAGGGCTGGCTGTGTGTGATAGCGCGAGTTCAGCAGCACCAGGGCAAAAATCAGTGGAAAGATGAACAGGACCGCCGCCATGTAGGACGGGATCCCTGTTTCAACCATCTCGGGCGTGACCAGCAGGTAGAACAGCAGGATGACCGGGAAGGCGAGGACAAGGTTGGCCAGGAAAGACAGCCCGGTGTCGAACTTGCCGCCGAAATAGCCGGCTGGAAGCCCGAGCGTGATCCCGACCATGAAGGCAAAGACAGTGGCCAATGGCGCGATTTGCACCACGATCCAGGATCCGTGGATCATCCGGCTGAACACGTCCCGCGCCAGATTGTCTCCGCCAAGAAGGTAATGCGAGCCGGGGGCCATCACATCGGCGCCGGGCACGGGAACACCGGGCACCTTGTTCTTGAGCCCCGACACCTGGCTGAGCGGGTCGTGGGTGGCGATCATATCAAACACCCCGGCATAGATTGCCGTGAACACCCAGAACATCACCAGGCCAAAGCCGACCATGCCGATGATATTGTCAAACAGCTTGCCGTAGATCCCAAGTTTACGCTTGTAAATGATCGATACGACGAAGGTCCCGACGAGGCTGATCCAGACGGGCGTGAACTGCTTGTTCACCGCGCCGATGATCCCCGCATCCCCATAGGGAAGGACGATCCCCGATACGATATAGGCCACGATCACCGCCAGCAGCGCAAACAAGAGGCCCCGGACCGCCGTTTCGACAAGCCCGAAGATGCCTCCCTGCGCCATGACGGTACCATCGGCATTGGATTGCAGCGTCACAGGCGGCGCAAAGAACGACAGCACGATCATCAGGATGATGGCCACGATGAATAGTCCGCTGACAACCAGCAGGGCGGGATTGAGGATGGCGCCGACGGCTCCGGTCCAGCTCAGAGGGTCCATGGGTTCAGTCCTTCACGAGATGCGGATGCGTGGGTTGAGATAGACGTAGCCGATGTCGGAAATCAGCTGCGTGATAAGAACCACAAGCACCGATACGACAGAGACGCCCAGCAAAAGCTCGATGTCATTGTTCCCGGCCGCCTCGACCAGCGTCCAGCCAAAGCCTTTGTAGTTGAACAGGGTCTCGACGATGACGACGCCGTTCAAAAGCCAGGGGAACTGAAGCATGATGACGGTAAAGGGCGCGATCAGCGCGTTGCGCAGCGCGTGTTTCAACACGATGTTTCGGAAGCTGACGCCCTTGAGCCGTGCTGTCCGTATGTATTGCGCTGTCATCACCTCGGTCATCGAGGCGCGCGTCATTCGGGCGATATAGCCCATTCCGTAGAGGGCGATGGTCAGTACCGGCAAGGTAAAGTTCGCGATCGTAATGTCGTCCATCGCACTGGTCGCGGACCCATTGAGCCATTTGAGCCCTACGGCGGAAGAGGCAAAGACGGTGATGAACACGACCCCCGATACATATTCAGGCGTGGCCGTTGTCACGATGGACAGCGTCGACAGTGTCCGGTCGGTCCGAGATCCTTCCCGCATCCCGGCAAGCACCCCGATGATCAGGGCACCGGGTACCATGACCAACATGACCCAGAACATCAGCTTTCCCGTCAGGCCAAGCCCGCGGGCCACGATTTCGCTCACGTCGCGCCGAAAGACGGTGGAAAAACCCCAGTCACCCTGAATGATACCGCAGAACTTGGGCGCGTCGTCTGGGCCCATGTCGGGATCGATACAGCGGCCCGTCACCCTGCCATCAGCGGCGGTGTGGGTGAAGCCAGGCACAACGCCAAGCCATTCGCCATAGCGGATCAATGTGGGTTCAAGATAGCCATTTCGTCCAAGCCAGCTTTCAACCTCGGCGTCGGTGATCCTTGCCCCCAATTCGGACTTGGCCACTTTTTCAAGGTTGGGTGAAAGATTGGTCAGAAAGAAGACGATGAAAGTCAGGCAAAGCGCCGTGAGTATCATCGTCAGAATCCGGCTGGCCAGGAATCTGAGCATGGCTTTTTCCCCGTTGCGCCAAAGGCTTGGGCCACGTTATGTGGCTGCCTCCGGTCACGACCCATGCACGTTTTGGCACAGGTCCGATTTATGGCTTTTCCCTGGCGCGACGGTCGGATGTCACCGCGCCAGAGGGTTTTAGAGACTATCCCGGCCCGGGTAGGGCCGGGACAGCATATGGATCAGGCTTCGATCCACCACTTGTAGTGGTGATGCTCGAACGTCGGGTGCATGTCGGCACCACGCACGGACGCCCCGTAGTGACGGTAGAGCGACCGCCAGTATGGCTGGATCAACACACCTTCGTCCTGCATGATCTGCTCGATCTCGGCCATGACGACACGCCGTTCGTCGGCATCGGCAATCGCGACAGCCTGCGCCAGAAGCGCGTCGAACTCTGCGTTGTTGAACGCAGTCTCGTTCCAGGCCACGCCGGACTTGTAGGCCAGGCTGAGAACCTGAACACCAAGCGGACGCATGTTCCACTCGGTTGCCGAGAAGGGGTACTTGGTCCAGTCGTTCCAGAAGGTGGAACCAGGCAGCACAGTGCGGTTGATGTTGATGCCCGCATCGCGGATCTGGGCGGCGACCGCGTCGCAGGTCGCTGCCTGCCATGCATCGTCGATCGAGATCAGCTCGAACTCTTCGTCCCCAAAGCCGGATTCGTCCATCATGGCTTTGGCTGCAGCAGGATCGACGACAAGCGGCGGAAGCTCCGCATACTCGGGGTGGATCGGGCAGACGTGGTGGTTTTCTGCCATGGTCCCAAGACCATTGTAGCCAAGCTCAAGCACGATGGCGTTGTTGACCGCCATCTGCATGGCCTTGCGGACCATGACATTGTCATAGGGCGCGGACAACTGGTTGAAACGCACAGCGATGGTCGAGGCTGTGATGGCTTCGGACTGGGCCCAACCGATCGAGTTGAAGATGTCGACGAAATCACCAGTGGTCTGGTAGGTCGCGTCGATCTCGCCGGATTCGGCTGCGGCCAGCACGGCGGCCGGGTCGGTGCCGTAGTCGATGTATTCGATCGAATCGAGGTACGGACCGCCGTAAACGTCGGTGCCCCACCAGGCGTGATCGTCGTTGCGGACCAGGATCTGCTTGACACCAACGTCGTTCTGGCTGGGCAGGTATGGGCCCGTGCCGATCGGGTTTGCCGAAGGGTCGCCGCCGTCATAGCTGGAGTGTGTAACTGCGGACGGATAGTCGGCCATGCCAACGATAAGGGCGATGTCGGGCGAATTCAGGACCAGTTTAACGGTCATGTCGTCGACCACAGTCACCGCGCCTTCGCGGGCTTGGTTGGTGTCGGCGTCGATCAGCGACGAAACGCGCGCCGCCATAGAGTTACCTTCGACGGTGCCATCGGCCCAACCGATGATGTTGCGCGCCACGTCTTCTGCGGTGAAGGCGTCGCCGTTGTTCCAGGTCACGCCGGGGCGGACATTCAGAGTGTACTCTGATGCATCCTCGTTGGCAGCCCAGCTTTCCAGCAGCATGCCACGGAGCGAGCCGTCGGCATTGTACTCGACCAGATACTCCAGCCAGCCACGGGTAAAGTTGGCCATCTCGGACCAGTCGAACAGACGCGGGTCCTTGAGGGCCTTGGTTTCCATCTGCATGCGCAGCGTGCCACCGGCGGTGGCATGGGCTGCAGCGTGTGCTGGCGCGTTCAGGCCAAGCAGGCCGTATGCGGCAGGTGCCGTCACACCGAGCGCGGTGGCGCGGGTCAGAAACTCACGACGGCTAAGTTTGCCGGCCTTTGTTTCTTCTGCAAACATTTGCGCGGCCTTATGTGAGCCAGCTGCATTGCGAAAGTGTTGTGTCATATTTTTCTCCCTGTGACACCAAGAATTGGTGGTATTTCCTAGAAGTATTTCAAATCGCTTCGGATTGTTGGCCGACCTGTCCCCTGGTCTCGTCCCCGCAGGCTTAAGGCGACTGTGAGGACCATTCGGCACTTTTCAATCACGAAGGTCAATGTTCGGTTTAGCCACTTCGGATCACGTTTGCGACCTTCGCATGCCAAATTTGCGACATCAACCGGAATACGACAATTCTTACCGATACTTGCGAACCGGACCTAAGCCTGCCGATCCGCAACGTCATGAGGCTTCTTAACGAATTCTCATTGAAGTGGGGCTGCTGCGACAAACCGTTGACCTGTTGCAACAGTCGCCCAAAGTCGGTCGGAGTCAGGACACTATGGTTGACTGGTAAGGGACGCGATGATTCTACTCGGGATCGAAACGAGGTGTTAGAACCGAGCAACGTGAGGGTCAGATATGTCCAAGAAACTATTCACTACCGCAGCTATTCTTTCTTTCGCGACGATGGCGTCGGCACAAGATGTCGGTGACTTCAACGCTGGCGCTGGTCTGTCGATCTTGGGCCCAATGGTGGAAGGGTCCTATCAGGTCACGCCAGATCTTGCCGTGCGCGGGATTGCTTTTGGTGCGATCAGCCTGACCGACACCGTCGATCTTGATGAATACACCGTGGATGGCTCCATCACACTCAACGGGGGTGGCCTTTTGATGGATTACTACCCGACCAACAGCGGCTGGCGTGTGTCCGGCGGTGTGGTAGTGACCGATTTCTCGCTTGATGGCGACTTTACCGGCCCGGAAAACTTTGTCGGGAACATCTCGCTCAAGAACGATATCGCACCGTCGGTCACAACGGGCTATCGGCACACCTTCCGCAACAACATGACCGTTTCGGGCGATCTGGGTGTTATGGTAAATGGACTTGTCGCCTCTTCCAACAACGCGGATCCGCTGGTGCAGGATGAAATCGACAGCCTGAATGCCGATCTGGACCAGATCCCGGTGGTGCCATTCATAAGCATCATGGTCGGCTACACCTTCTAGATTGTAGCAAGACCACTGGCCAAAAGAACGCCGCCTTTGGGCGGCGTTTTCGTATCTGGTAGGGCGGTCTGTCGATACTGGACAGATCGCTAGGTCAGAGGGGGCCCGGACTTGCGGAACTCGGACGGGGTCAGGCCGGCCCGCGCCTGAAAGCTCCGGGTGAAATAGGCGGGCGAGGTGAAACCCAGCTTTTTCGAGATATCCTGGACCGGGGTCCGCGTCTCACGCAGCAACACGCGAGCCTCATAGATGATCCGGTCGTTCAGTAAGGACAGGGCAGGGCGCCCGCAGGTCTGCTTGCAACAGCGGCTCAGGTGCGTGGGGGTTACGCCAAGGGATTGCGCGTAATCCGCCACGCCCTTGCCAGAGGCAAAATCACGCTCCACCAGATCGGTGTATGCCGCCACCAGTCGGGCGCTGCTCGATTTGCTGCGGCTGTCGATGGCGTCGACAGGACGGTTTTCGACGAGGCGTTGAAACGCCACGGACATGATCCCAAGGTAGTAATGCGCCGCGCGCGAATGGCCCGCCTTTTCCGATTTCAGTTCGCGTTCGAGGTTGTCGAAGTGCCCGGTCATTTCCTTTTGGGCGATCACGTCCCGCATCCGCAGGTGGATATGTTCCTCAGGCCATTCCGACGCCATCGCAGCCGGGATCGAAAGGATATAGCCAAAGACCGTCGGCCCGGCCTCGAACCCGTACATGACGTGGGCCGGTATATAGATCAGGTTGTTCGGCCCATAGCCCGAAGTCAGTCCCGCAACGGTGATCCGCCCTTGTCCCTTGCTGAAGTAGATCAGCCGCGGGCTTGCATGACTGCGCATGGCTTCGGTCCGCCAACGCCCGGCTGTCGGGCTTTGGGCGATGGAATTCAGGGACAAACGGTTCTTGAGCGTATCGGACATGATGACCCCCCCAGGATAACAGGCACTAAACTGACGCAATGTTCGAATAATGCAACTATTCGCCCCAAACGCGCAGAAATCAACATCAAATATGTGGCAAAGAGGCAGGTTCTGTTGATAACTTTGTGGGTAAGCCTGTGGAAAATCAGGCACTGGCAGGGTGCCAGATCCAGCTTTTCATCCGGGACCGGAACCAGGTGCGCTGCCGTTTGGCGTATTGGCGACTTGCAATGATCGCCCTGTCTCGGGCCGTCGCAAGGTCGATCGCCCCCTGCAGGTGGGCGATCAATTCGGGTGCTCCGATCGCTTTGGACGACAGATGGCCGGGGTCCCATTTGGGCAACATTGCACGGGCTTCTTCGAGCGCACCTTGCGCCAGCATCAAATCGAAACGTTGTTCAATGCGGGGTGACAACCACTCCGGCGGTGCGTCGAGGACCACGGCCACAGCAGACCCAAGCGGCAAAAGCGGAGACGGCGTGCGGTCCTGCCAGATCGCCAGCCCTTCGCCGGTCGACCGCAAAACCTCCCACGCGCGTTGGACGCGGGCGCGATTGGCGAGATCGATCTTTGCAGCCGTGGCCGGGTCCAGGCCCAAACGCAGTTCGTGCAGCGAAAGTGCGTCCGCTTCGGCCCTCACGCCCGGCGGCGTTGCCGGTATGTCGGCCAAACCTTCGGTCAGCGCCGTTAGATATAATCCGGTGCCGCCGACAACAATGGGCCGCGATGGGCCAGACAGAAATGGTGTCACATCGCGCAACCAATGACCCACAGAATAGGATCCGTCAAAGGGCACATGACCATACAGTGCATGAGGCGCAGCATTCAGGTCCGCTTCGGACGGTCGCGCCGTTAGCAGCCGCCAGCCGTCAAAGACCTGCAGCGCATCTGCATTGATCACCGTCCCTCCCTGCGCCCGAGCAATGGCAAGGGCCAGCCCCGATTTGCCCGAGGCGGTCGGTCCGGCGATGATCACCGGCATGTCGGGAGACAGTTCGCGCAGAGGCGACGGCAGGTGCCGGGACAGGTACTGTGGCAGGTGTTGGGCCATGTGCTGGGGCAGGGTC
>CALFSV010000121.1 GCA_937916485.1 uncultured Paracoccaceae bacterium
AAGAACTATTCAAGCTACCATGAACTTATCGCTCTCAATCGCAGTGAGCGTTTGCGATATGTTTGTTTTTAATGGTCCCAAGCCCTACCAAAACTCGCCCCTAGCTGCTCTCTGTGACCTGCCTGCTTTCTTCGGACCACTCGCATCTAGAGTATGGTCTGTTGTGATGCCGTTTTCGGCAAACTGGACTTCCCAGGGTTTGCTAGACACCTAATAGCGTTAAACTGCAACTCTATCGGAGACGTTTTTACCCTGCTCAATCAGGAGCATGACACGAGGGTATTGCTCGTCGAACAGAAACTCGCGTTTGCACGCCGCGTAGGCAAGGATTTTTATCTAACGGAGAAAGGACAGATGGCGTCGGGTGAACTGGAACAATTAACGGACGGCTTATTTAGAAGCACCTTGCAGTTTAGTCTGATCGGTTAACAACCAGACATGAATTACGTATACTCTTGTCTCACTGGTAAAAGCCTCCTCAATCTATAGCCCGACAGGCATTAGCCCAACAAACGTGAATCAAATGATCCCACACCAACCCACCTGGTCTGCCAGGCTCTCGGTCCATTTGGCGCAGATCAACGATCAGACGAAGCTGACTTTTCAGAAACATTCTGGTCCTCTTCGCGTTCAAAAACATTTCCCGCAGGCAGACGGTAGTTGCCACATCTACATCTTGCATCCACCGGGCGGGCTCGTAGGCGGCGACTCACTTTTCGTCGAAATTTTAGCCGCTGCTAATACCCATACGGTAATCACCTCTCCTTCTGCCGGTAAAGCTTATCGCTGTGCAGAGAACGCGCTGGATCAAAGCGTCACACAAGTAATTGATATCGGCGAGAACGCCCACCTTGAATGGTTGCCCCAGGAAACGATTTTTTTCGATGGCGCAAAAGCAAAAATCGACAATCGAGTCGCCCTGCATCCCAGCAGCAGTTATCTGGGTTGGGAAATCCAGACGCTCGGTCGGCGTGCGTCTGGAGAAAGTTTTTCACACGGGTCAATTACCCAGACATCACAGATCTGGCGGTCCGAAAAACGCTGCCATCGAGAGCGGCTGCAGGTGTCCGATGCGAATCGGCACTCTGCCTGGGGCCTAAACGGCGCGAGCGTCCTTGGCACGTTAGTTGCGATCCCCAAGGAGGATCAGCAAATAAGGACAGAAAGTGCAATTCAGGCGCTACGAGAACTGCTGCCTGAACCTTGTTGGGGCGTGACGTTGCGCGGTCGCACCGTATTAGCGCGATATCTAGGAGATTGCGCTGAAGATTGCAGAGGTGGATTTGAACAAGCACGACTCCTTCTTATCAACAGCGCTATTTTTAACGGTTCAACAGACGGCTATGCGCCAAGAATCTGGAAAACATAAGGTAACGACATGGAATTGAGCCCCAGAGATAAAGACAAACTGCTTATCTTCACCGCAGCCTTACTCGCCGAAAGAAGAAAGATGCGAGGCGTGAAACTCAATTATCCCGAAGCAATAGCGTTGATCTCTGCTGAGGTCATGGAGGGTGCCCGAGATGGTCGTTCAGTCGCTGAACTTATGTCCTACGGGAAAACCATTCTCCGTGCCGAAGATGTTATGGAAGGTATCCCTGAAATGCTCCCCGAAATCCAGGTTGAAGCCACATTCCCTGATGGCACCAAACTGGTCACCGTCCACAATCCGATCGTCTAGTAAAAGGAAGCAATATCATGTTACCGGGTGAATACATTCTGGATGACAAAGACATTGAGATAAACGCAGGGCGCGAAAGGTTAACTCTCGAAGTTAGCAATTGCGGCGACCGGCCCATCCAAGTGGGATCACACTATCATTTTGCTGAGACAAATATGTCCCTTGAGTTTGATAGAACTAAGGCGAGAGGTTTTCGTCTCAATATTCCCGCAGGGACAGCTGTTCGATTTGAACCGGGCGCCTCCCGAACCGTTGAATTGGTGAGCGTGGCCGGAAACCGATCAATCTACGGCTTTCGCGGCGAAGTAATGGGTCCACTGGAGAATTAGGATGACGACAATCTCACGCAAAGCCTATGCGGACATGTTTGGCCCTACGACCGGCGATAAGGTGCGGCTGGGAGACACTGAACTGTTCATCGAAGTCGAGCAGGATTTCACCAGCTATGGTGATGAGGTCAAATTCGGCGGAGGCAAGGTCATCCGAGACGGCATGGGGCAAAGTCAGGCTCTAGGGGCGCAGTCAGCCGATACCGTTATTACCAATGCATTGATTCTGGATCACTGGGGAATTGTTAAGGCAGATGTGGGCTTAAAGAACGGCCGCATTCTGAAGATCGGCAAGGCAGGAAATCCTGATACGCAACCAAACGTCGACATCATCATTGGTCCAGGTACTGAAATTATTGCCGGTGAAGGTCAAATCCTCACAGCAGGCGGCATTGACGCCCACATTCACTTTATTTGCCCCCAACAAATCGAAGAAGCGTTAATGAGCGGCATTACGACCATGTTGGGAGGCGGGACGGGTCCTGCCACAGGAACCAACGCAACAACCTGCACACCCGGTATCTGGCACTTGGGGAAAATGCTTCAGTCTGCGGATGCATTTCCTATGAACCTTGGTTTTATGGGAAAAGGTAACGCTAGCCTGCCTGGTCCGCTTGATGAACAAGTCATCGCCGGCGCAATGGGGCTAAAGCTTCACGAAGACTGGGGCACAACGCCGCAGTCGATAGATAACTGCTTGTCCGTTGCAGATCGTTTCGATGTTCAAGTCGCAATACATACGGACACGCTTAACGAATCAGGTTTTGTTGAAGACACCATCCGAGCCTTCAAAGACCGCACGATCCATACGTTCCACACCGAAGGCGCAGGCGGTGGTCATGCACCAGATATTATAAAGGCCTGCGGCCGTCCCAATGTGCTGCCGTCGTCCACTAATCCGACAAGACCCTACACAATAAACACCGTGGACGAGCATCTAGACATGCTGATGGTGTGCCATCACCTTGATTCAAACATTCCGGAGGACGTCGCCTTCGCTGACTCACGTATCCGCAAGGAAACCATTGCAGCCGAGGATATCCTGCACGATCTGGGGGCATTTTCCATGATCGCGTCTGATTCTCAGGCCATGGGCCGTGTCGGTGAAGTAATTTGTCGAACCTGGCAAACAGCCCACAAAATGAAAGTACAACGTGGCCAATTGGCTGAAGACACTCATGCCGACAATTTCCGCGCAAGGCGCTATATCGCCAAATACACCATCAATCCAGCTATCGCTCATGGGATCAGTCATGAGGTCGGATCCATCGAAGCCGGCAAACTCGCAGACCTGGTGCTTTGGAAACCAGCTTTTTTCGGTATTAAGCCTGCGCTGATTATTAAGGGGGGAATGATTGCGGCGGCACCCATGGGTGATCCGAATGCCTCCATTCCTACGCCCCAACCCGTTCACTACCGTCCAATGTTTGGTGCTTTCGGTCGCGCGCGCGAAGCAACCTCGGTGACCTTCGTCAGCCAGGCGTTCACTGAAACCAAATTGGCCGAACATCTCAGATTAGCCAAGCGCTTGGTTCCTGTGAGCGGTACCCGTAATGTCACCAAACATGACATGGTGCTCAATAGTTATCTCCCGGAAATGGAGGTTGACCCCGAAACTTATGAGGTTCGGGCAGATGGCCAGCTACTGACTTGCGAACCCGCTGAAGTACTTCCGCTGGCGCAGCGATACGCCCTCTTTTAGCCGATGCCTTTAACGCAACCATTTAGCCCGATCATTTCAGGAAATCACGATGCGAATTGAATGCTTTGAAAAAATTGATGATATCCAGGATCAGGCGTATCTCGATACTGTCAGCATTTCCTTTGCTGATCGCTCCAAAAGTCGTGGTCGTGCATCGACCCAGTCCGGTCGTGAGGTGGCATGGTTTCTTGAGCGGGGCGAACATCTCCACCATGGCAATGTACTCAAGGATCCTGACGGTGGCTTATATTTAGTCGAAGCCGCTCCGGAGCCAGTGTCCGTGGTCACTGCAAAATCGGCCCATCTGTTGACTCGTGTCGCTTACCACTTGGGCAATCGTCATTTATCTCTACAGGTTCTACCGGACCGTTTAATGTTTCAGCCGGATCATGTGCTCGATGCTATGGTCAGTGGCCTAGGCGCACAGGTTAGCCATGATGTTGTTGCCTTCCAGCCGGAGCAAGGTGCCTATCACGGCAGAGGTCACGGACATACGCACGAGCACGAGCACGAGCA
>CALFSV010000122.1 GCA_937916485.1 uncultured Paracoccaceae bacterium
CCTAGTTCTGGTGTAAGTCCAACGTCAGGCACGCTTTCCATGGTACTTATTTGCGATCTATTTGGGCCTGGACCGCTTAATCTGAGCATCAAGCCTGCCACTGCCCAGCCCCCATAAAACACCCTGTTCAACACAGTGATTCAGCCGCGCGCCCGGTGTGTACAGTGTGTATCAGGTGTGTAGCGCGATTTTGGGCGGAAAAAGTTGGCTAAGTAATTGATTTTATTGGAGGCGAGTACCGGAATCGAACCGGTCTACACGGATTTGCAATCCGCTGCGTAACCTCTCCGCCAACTCGCCTCGCTCGGACTGCGATATACCAGTGGCAAACCCTGTGCAAGTCATCGGTCAAAGCGTACTGAGACGTTGCCGTGTGGGCAGGGATATGGCATCACGGTATTCGTCAACTGAACGAAAGAGTTTAGACCGTGCCAGACTACGCTGCCCGCAGAACGATGATGGTGGATACGCAGGTTCGCCCGTCGGACGTGACGAAGTTCCCGATCATCGATGCTATGCTTGCCACACCGCGCGAACTTTACGTGCCGCAAGGCCAACGGGAAGCCGCCTATGTGGGCGAGAACCTGTCGATCGGTGGCGGCCGCGTGATGCTTGAACCCCGGACCCTGGCAAAGCTGCTTGATGCTCTTGACGTTCAGCCCGGCGACGTCGCTTTGGACATTGGCTGCGGCCTTGGATACTCCTCGGCGGTGCTCGCCCATATGGCCGATTTCGTTGTAGCCGTCGAAGATGACGCGGCACGGGTTGAGGAAGCGCAGACCAATCTTTCTGAGAATGGCGTTGACAACGCTGCCGTGATTGAAGGGCCATTGAACACTGGAGCGCCCAAGAATGGTCCATATGACATAATATTGATCCAAGGCGCGGTCGAAGAAGTTCCGGACGTGATTATCGACCAGCTGAAGGATGGTGGCCGGATAGGCTGCGTCTTTGCAGAGGGTGCTTTGGGTGTTGCACGGATCGGCCACAAGTCAGATGGTCGTATTGCGTGGCGTTTTGCGTTTAATGCGGGTGCGCCGGTGCTGACGGGATTTGAAAAGACTGCTGCTTTCGTTTTGTAGCCCGAATGGCCCGGCGTTGACGGGTGAAGAAGACGGTGCACGGAATGTCCGGAGCAAGGACAAGGGACGACTTTGGAGATGGTGGGAATGCAGATTGGTAGAACGTTGCTGGCGGGTGTTTTTGCCGTCGCCGCAACCATCGGTGGGACTGCCCGGGCAGAAACACTGGCTGACGCGATGGCCTCTGCCTACGAGAACAGCGGTTTGCTTGAGCAGAACCGCGCCTTGCTGCGCGCCGCAGACGAAGGGGTTGCGACGGCTGTCGGTGCGCTGCTTCCTGTTGTAACCTGGTCTGCAAATGCATCAGCCCAGCGTCCCGTTCCAATCGGGTCAAACGACGTGACCGCAAACCTGCAAATCGCGGCAGAGCTGACATTATATGATGGTGGCCGCACCCAGCTTGCGATCGAAGGTCAGAAAGAGGCCGTGCTTGCCACCCGCCAGAGTCTTCTCGATCTTGAACAGCAGGTCCTGCTGAGGGTTGTGGATGCCTATATGGAGATGAACCGGTCGAGTGAGTTTGTCGCCCTGCGCCAAAACAACGTGCGCCTGATCACCCAGGAACTTCGTGCGGCTCGTGATCGTTTCGAAGTGGGTGAAGTGACCCGCACCGATGTGGCCTCGGCTGAAGCCCGCCTTGCCGCCGCCCGCAGCCAGCTTGCCGCCGAAGAAGGTGGTCTGGTCCGCGCCCGTGCCGAATTTATTGCCGCCGTTGGCCGCAACCCCTCGTCCCTCCGGGCCGCGACGCGGGTGTCTATCCCCCAATCCATCGAGTCTGCCAGAGCGTTGGCCCGTTCGAGCCATCCCGCAATTGTTCAGGCTCAGCACAATGTGACGGTTGCCGAACTTAACATCGCCCGTGCACAGGCCGCCATGCTGCCGTCCGTCACCTTGAATGGTTCGGTCCGCGTCAATCAGGACTTTGACGATTCGGCCAGTGTCGGGATTAGTGTTGGCGGCCCGATCTATCAGGGCGGTCGGCTAAGCAGCGCAGTCCGCGAATCGATGGCCCGTCGTGATGCGTCCCGGGCAGGTCTCTTGCTTGCCGTCCAACAGGTTGAGCAGAACGTGTCCAACGCCTATTCCTTCCTGCAAGTCGCCCGCGCCAGCCGCGAAGCGTCCGAGCGTCAGGTGAGTGCGGCGACAATCGCCTTTGAAGGCGTCCGCGAAGAGGCAACCCTTGGGGCGCGCACGACGTTGGACGTCCTGAATGCCGAACAAGAGCTGCTGGATGCCCGGGCAAACCTCATCTCGGCTCAGGTCGATGAGGTGGTTGCATCATATACGGTGCTGTCCGCGATGGGCCAGCTAACGGCAGAGAACCTGCGGCTTCGCGTTCAGATCTATGATCCGACCGCCTACTATAATCTGGTTCAAGGCGCCCCGAGTGCGATCTCTGCACAGGGTCGGGCTTTGGACCGGGTACTGGAAGCGATCGGCGGGAACTGAACCAAAGCCTCTCTATCGGTTGTGGCACAGCCCAAAACCGCGTAGCATCCGGGTCGAGGCGAAGCAGGATCCAAGATGTCCGACCCGGTAACCAACATCGAAATCGAGGATGTTCTGTCCTCTATTCGCAGGCTTGTCTCTGAAGGGGACAAGTTGCGCCCAGGCGCAAGCATGTCCCACGAATCGGCTACCCGGTCCAATGAGGCACCAGCGGCCGAAACTCTGGCAGAGCGTGCCAGTTTGCCCCCGCGGTTTGTTCTGACGCCCTCGCTGCGTGTCGATGAAGCGCCGTTGGTCCTTGAAGGTTCCGAAGCGGCGACGGATGACAGCGCGCCAAACGAGGATGATCAAGCGCCCGCGGCCGAATCTCTCATCGCCGAATCTTTTGTCGCTGCGACGTCCAGTCCCGACACGTGCATGGCCGACGATGCCACCGCCCATTTTGCCACCGCCCCCGAAGCCATCGCTCCGGATGACGTCGAGCAGGATGTCGCGGCAGAGGACTCCATCGCCGAAGTTGAGGATACCACATCACCCGGCCGGTCCCGCCTTGAAGCCACGATCGCAGAGCTTGAGGCCGCTATCATTGGCGGGACAGACGATTGGGAGCCTGACGGAAGCGAAGAGACGCCGGTGGTGGATTGGTCGAATGAACGGGCCGAAGGTTTGTTTACCAGCGCCCGTACCCTCCCAACCGAAGCAGCGTCAGATGCCGTGGTCCTGACACCCAGCAGCGCCAAGCGTGATGATGTGTCCAAGGATGCCCCGACATCCCGATTTTCCCTTCAACCAGAGGCGTCGGCTGAACCGGAGCAAGAGGTCATCGCCCCCGAGCTATCGCGGGAGGAGGCCGACGATGACTTGGCCGATGACTTGCTGCGTTCAGAGGACGGCTCATACGATCCTGATCTTGACAAAGACCTTGCCGCCTATCTTGAGCGGGATCAGATCCTTGACGAAGAAACCCTGCGCAACCTGGTGATCGAGATTGTGCGTCAGGAACTCCAAGGCACCCTGGGCGAGCGGATCACCCGAAATGTGCGCAAACTCGTGCGCCGCGAGATCTATCGCGTTCTGGCAAGTCAGGACTTTGACTAGACGTCTTGGGCGAGTGCCAGAAGCGTGTCCAGATCAAGATGCCGCTCCAGATGCGCAGCAAGGGCGTCCAGCGCCGCTTCGACTGAACTGCCATAGCTTTGGACTGGTACGTCGTGCCCCAGCTCTTTGAGGAACGCTGCCCGGAACCCGTCGGACGAGAACAACCCGTGCAGGTAGCACCCCCGCACCAGCCCATTGTCTGAACATGCCCCTTCGTCGCGCCCGTCCACCTCGAGCCAGGCCCGGGCCCGGTCGGGGCCCTCGGTCTGACCGATGTGGATCTCGTAGCCGACGACGTCCTCGCCCGTTGCCTTATGCGTAGCGTTCGAAAAGGTCAGTCGCTTGTGCGGCCCCATCTCAGTCACCACGTCCAAAAGGCCAAGGCCCGGCACTTCACCGGGTGGCCCTTCGATGCCGTCCGCATCAATGATGCGCTGGCCCAGCATCTGGAAGCCGCCACAGATGCCCAACACCCTGCCTCCTCGGCGCACGTGGGCCAACAGGTCGATGTCCCAGCCCTGTGCCCGGAAATGGGCCAGGTCTGAGATTGTTGATTTGGAACCGGGGATCAGCACAAGGGCCGCGTCCGGGGGCAGGGGGCGCCCGGCCTCGATAATCTCGACCGTGACGGCAGGTTCCGCCGACAGGGGATCAAGGTCATCGAAGTTGGCGATGCGGTTCAGGCGGGGCACTGCGATCTTTATGGGGCCACCCGGTCGGCCTGCGATGTCCATCACGTCCTCGGCTGGCAATCGCCAGGCCTGATCGAACCACGGCACGATGCCCAACGGTGTCCAGCCCGTCCGCTCGGCGATAAAGGTCATGCCATCGTCGAACAGGGACGTATCCCCCCGAAACTTGTTGATGGCAAAGGCCTGGATCAGCGCCCGGTCGTCATCAGGCAGGACCGCATGGGTGCCGACCAGTTGCGCAATCACGCCGCCCCGGTCGATGTCTCCGACCAGCACGACAGGCACCCCTGCAGCACTGGCAAAGCCCATGTTGGCGATATCGCCCGCCCTCAGGTTCACTTCCGCTGGACTGCCGGCCCCTTCGACAAGGATCAGGTCATGCTGCGAGGCAAGGCGGCCAAAACTGTCGAGGACGGCAGGCAACAGGGTCGCCTTCATCTTACCGTAGTCGCGGGCGCGCAGCGTTCCGACCCGCTTGCCCTGAACGATGATCTGGGCGCCGGTGTCGGTCTCTGGCTTAAGCAGAACGGGGTTCATATCCGTGATCGGATCAAGGCCCGCCGCCATGGCCTGAAGGGCCTGGGCACGTCCAATCTCACCCCCGTCGACCGTGACAGCGGCGTTGTTGGACATGTTCTGCGGCTTGAACGGCGCAACGGACAGGCCGCGCAAACGGGCCGCCCGTGCAATACCCGCAACAAGCATCGATTTACCGACATTAGAGCCGGCGCCCTGGATCATGATTGCCTTGGCCATGTCATCCCTCCGATCTATGTGCTTACGGGTACATGCGGTGCGGGGAAAGAGTATGAACACGCCAGCCCATCTGATTTTTGGCCTGACCGCCTTTGGCCGGCCCGGTCGACCCGGTGTGACAGGGGCAGCCCTGGCGGGAGGTCTGATCCCGGACCTGTCGCTTTACATTCTGGCGGGGACGCATCTTTTGGTTCTGGGGACAGAGCCGCGGGTGGTTTTTGGCGAGCTCTACTTTTCACAAGCGTGGCAATCGATCTTCCGGGTCGACAATTCTTTCATCCTGTGGGGGATCGGACTGGCCCTCGCGCTGATGGCCAAAGCCCCTTGGGCCATTGCGTTGACCGGGGCGGCCCTGTTGCACCTGACCCTCGATTTTGGGTTTCACCATGATGACGGTCGGGCGCATTTCTGGCCGGTCACCAACTGGATATTTCAAAGTCCGTTCAGTTATTGGGACAACCGGCACTATGGCGGGATCGTCGGGCCTGCTGAAGTAATCGCCGCCCTGATCTGCGCGGTGTTTCTGTGGCGCAGGTTCAAGGGGTGGGTAATGCGAGGGCTTATCGTGCTCCTCGCGCTGGCCGAGGCTGTGCCCGGTATCGTCTTTGGGATTATGTTCGCCTGAGGCGTGACCAGAACGAAAAAGCGCGGCCTCGAAGGACCGCGCAAGTTCAAACTGCAAAAGATGGAAAAGGCCTAGGCCGCCTGAGCCTCCTGCTCGGCCGCGTGGCGACGCTCGCTCTCTTCGCGCGACAGCGCGACCGAGGTGCGCACACCCTTGCCAACAAAATCCATAAGGCCCTGAACAACACGTTCGTTCGGGTCGATACCGGCGCAAGACAGCACTTCGCGGCCATCGCGCGAGCGCGCCCAACGGGCGATCTGCTCGGGGCCATTGCCATACTTCTTGTCGTCAGCGATGGCATCGTCCAGCGCAGCAAGGACCACGGCGGCAAACAGCTTCCGTGCGCGGTTTCCTTGCTCGTTATTGTAGGCGGTGCCGTCTACGAAGTCTCTCATTGGGCGTCCTTTGTTCTTTTTGCTCTTGCGGCTTTCAGCCCGACCGGTATGCATCACTACAGGCGATTCGGGATACCTTATTTAGCATATCTGCCATGCATAAAACGCATAGCTATGGCCGTTGTGTGGCCGTATTTAGTCCACAATTTGCAGGTTACCACGCAAGATATAGCTTTTGCCGCACCCCCTTCAACCTTTTGACACAATTTGGACACATAGGCCGCCATGCCCAAAATAAACGGTAACGAGATCCGCCCCGGTAACATTCTGGAGCATGACGGGGGCCTGTGGGCTGCGGTCAAGGTTGACACGGTGAAGCCCGGCAAGGGCGGCGCCTTTGCCCAGGTCGAGTTGCGCAATCTGCGCTCGGGGTCGAAACTGAACGAACGGTTCCGGTCAAACGACAAGGTCGAGGTGGTGCGCCTGGAAATGCGGGATCAGCAGTTTCTGTACGAAAGCGATGGTCGGCTTACGTTCATGGACACTGTGTCCTACGAGCAGATCGAACTGTCGGCAGATCTTCTTGGGGATCGTCGTCCGTTCCTGCAGGACGGGATGACAGTCGCGATCCAGTATTTTGGGGATGAGGCGCTGAACCTGACCCTGCCCGCCAAGGTCAAATGCACGGTCGCCGAAACCGACCCGGTGGTCAAAGGGCAGACGGCAGCCAACAGCTTTAAGCCCGCGATCCTCGACAACGGGCTGCGTATCATGGTGCCACCCTTCATTTCGGGCGGCGAGGAGATCATGGTGAACACGGAATCGATGGAGTATTCCGAACGCGCATGACTGGACCGGGCCTGCTGGTTGTCAGGCTTTTACAAAGGCCTGACATTTTGGGTGGCAAAAAGGACACCAGATGCCTGTGACCCCCTCGGACCTTGCGAGCCTGACAACGATCATGCGTGCGGCTGCGACCGCACGCATCTTGCCGCGGTTTCGCAATCTTGAAACGGACGATGTCTCGACGAAGTCGGGCCCGGCGGACCTTGTGACCCTTGCCGATGTCGAGGCTGAGGCCGATATGACAGCGGCCCTTCGGCTTGCGATGCCCGGCGCCCTCGTTGTCGGAGAAGAGGCTGTCGCCGCTGATCCACACCTTCTGGACGGTTTGGCCGATGCCGACAGCGCCGTCATTCTTGATCCGGTGGACGGGACCTGGAACTTTGCCAAGGGGCTGTCCCTCTTCGGGATGATTGCGGCAGTGACCGAAAAGGGTCTGCCAGTCGCGGGTGTTCTGCTTGATCCCTTGCTGGACGACTGGATCATAGCGACATCCGACGGACCGGCACGAATGGTCTGCGATGACGGACGCTCTGTCGAACTGCAGACCTCCAAGGAAATCCGCATGGACCATATGGTCGGCTATGTCCCGATGAGCTATCTGCCCCGCCCGGCCCGGTCCAAGGTGGCAGCGCAGTTTAGTGATTTGGGGCGGCTGACCAGTCTGGGCTGTTCCTGTCACGAATACCGGATGCTGGCGCAGGGTCATGCGGACTTTTGCCTGAGCGGACCAAAGCCGCAGCCCTGGGATCATGTAGCGGGCAGCCTGATCGTGACCCGTGCGGGTGGGACGTCCCGAATGCTTGACGGAAGATCCTACGATGCCAGCGTCAACGAAGGATACCTTCTGACGGCCTCCTCCGAAGGTGTGTGGAAAATGGTCGCCGAAAGGCTGTCCTTCCTGATGCAGGGCGACTGAAGCAACTTCGCCTGACCCGCCGCGTCTAGGCAATCGCGTGACGGAAAGCCAGGCGCTCGGCTGTCTGCGGCAGGGGGCGCCCCCTTCGGCCACAAGCTTGAGATCAGGCGGCTTGCTGCGTGCTCCGACGGCCGCTAGTCGGCACGGGTCACAGTGGCGCTGCCCGCCTGCATCGGTCCGGTAGCCCGATCGAACCGCAGATAGGCGATGCCAATCTGGCCCGCGACGGTGTGAAGGGTGCCCGCTGGTTTTCCATCGGCCGTGATCTCAGTCCCCGGGAGGGCATCTCCGTCGATCCGAATACGCGCGAGGCCCTTCTTAAGCTCGGTCTTGTGCTTCATCCGGGCGGTGACCTCTTGGCCCACATAGCACCCCTTGCGGAAATCGACGCCGTGCAACGCCTCAAACCCTGCTTCGAGAATGTAGGTGTCGGGCGTCAGCTCGATCCCGGTTTCGGGGATCAGATGGGTGGCGCGGATGGTGTCCCAATCGGTGTTGTCGCTGATGTCGGTGGTCCCGTAAAGCCGCCAGCCAAGGGCGGGGTGCCGGGGGTCGGCCATCGCACCCTCAGGCAAAGGGCCTGTGCCGCGGGACACCACAAGGTCCGTTTCCACGATCTGCACGTCCGCCCGTAGCCGATACATCGACAGTCGCTGCGCCAATGGCGCGGCCAGTTCGGTCGCGACGTCGATCAATAGCCGCGCCGCTTCCGGAAGGACAAAGAAGTCCGCGATATACTTGCCCTGAGGGGTCAACAGGGCCGTGTAAATGAGGCCAGCATGATCAGGGGACACATCATTCGTCACAAGGCCCTGAAGAAAGCTGACGCGATCCGCCCCGGTCAGAGCAAAAACAGTTCGGTCGGTCATGATCTTCCTTTCATCTCAGAGATATGGGGTCATTCGCGTCGAGGTGGCAGTATATGTATGAGGTCTTCGGCAAACCTGAAGGTCGGATCATGGGGCGCGTTCCAGTCTCAGGCCGGATCCCCATCGCGGAATTGCAGGGCATGAAGGTCGGCGTAGATCCCCCCGCGTGCCAGAAGATCCTCATGAGTCCCCTCGTCTACCACCTTACCATGATCCATGACCACGATCTTGTCTGCTGCCCGAACAGTCGAAAGCCTGTGGGCGATGACAAGGGTTGTCCGGCCCTGCGAAAGCCGATCCAGCGCCGACTGCACGATCGTTTCGGATCTGGTGTCCAGGGCGCTTGTCGCCTCGTCGAGCAGCAAAATCGGCGTGTCGCGCAGCAAGGCCCGCGCGATAGCGACGCGCTGACGTTGTCCGCCTGACAAGGCAGAGCCGCGCGGTCCGGCTGGGCTGTCCAGGCCCGCTTCCAGTTGTGGGAGGAAGTCGCTGATGTGGGCCGCATCCAATACTTCTGTCAGTCTTGTGTCGTCGATATCTGTCCGCCCCAGCAGAATATTCTCCCGAAGGGTTTCGTCGAAAAGGAGGGCATCTTGGGTGACCACGGAAATCAACCCGCGTAAATCGGCAAGGGACATGTCCTGGTTGGGAATGCCGCCAATGGTGATGGTTCCCTGTCCCGGATCGACCAGCCGGGCCAGCAGGTTGAACACCGTACTCTTGCCCGCGCCCGACGCCCCGACAAGCGCCGTTGTCTGCCCCGCTTCGGCGACAAAGGACACGCCATCCAGCACCGGCAGGTCGCCGTAGGTCAAGTGCACGTCCTGCAATTCAATCCGGGGAGCCCCGACGGGCGGGGCGACGGGATGGGCTGGTGAGACCAGTCGCGGTTCCGCGTCAAAGATTGCCTTCATGCGCTCGATCGACGCCGCCGCCGCCTGCCAAAGGCCCGAAATGTTGCCAAGCCGCCGAAGCGGCTCGAACGCAAGGCCCATGGAGGTGAAAAAGGCGATGAACTGCCCAACGGTCTTGTCACCTGCGATGACCTCGGCCCCGCCAAAATACAGAACTCCAAGGAACCCCAGACCAGTCATGATGTCGATCAGGCTGGGAATGCCGGCCTGACCGGCGGATGTCATGACCTCGGCCCGGACCCGCTGGTCAATGAGGGCCTCGTACCGGCGGGACTGGTAGTCTTCGAGCCCGTTCAGCTTGATCGGATTGATGCCGTGAAAGACCTCATCCAAGCGGGTCGACATGCGGCCCGCAATTTCGCGGTTTACCCTTGCCCGGCGACGGACATAGCCCTGCACGAAATACGAGGGCAGGATAAGAACCGGGATGCCGACCAGCGCGATCAGCGTCCAGCGCCAGTCCACAAAGATCGCAACACCGAAGAGGGCGATCACCGAAACAAGGTCGCGGCCAAGTCCGGTGATGATCGTCGTCCAGATCTGGTTGATCGCTGTCACATCCCCCTGAACCCTCTCGATCAAGTAGCCCGGGGGGTTCTTCTGGTGGAACGCCCCGTCCAGCCGCATGAGGTGGGACAACAGATCGGCGCGCAGTTCGGCCGCGGTGAGGGCATTGATCCGGGTGATGATCACCCTTTGGGACCAGGATGTCACGGCGCGGGCAATGAACACCGACAAAAGGACCATCCCGACATAACCAAGCGCGTCGCGCTGTCCGGCGACAAAGACCTTGTCGAACATCGGCTCCATCGTAGAGGCGAAAACACCGAGCGAGGCGCCTTCGATGGCCATGAAGACAAGGGCCACCACCAGCCAACGCCAATGGCGGACCAGATAGCCACGCCAGAGCCATTGAAACAGGTGAGGAGGGGCAGAAGTCGTCATGATTTCCCGCGTTTGGCCTTCCAGCTTTGGGTCACCACCTCGGGATCATACTCGTTTGCGATCCAGTCACGCAGACCGATCGGGCCCTGCGCCTGTCGGGCTTCGAACATGTCCAGCGTGTGGTCGAGGACGCCTGTCGCTGATGCTTTTATGTGCAGATACCGGAACGAGAGCATCCGACGGGCGGTCGCGATATCGGCGCCTTCTTCGGCCAGAAGGTAGAACGCCGACGCGATACCTGCCCGGTCCGCCCCGGACTTGCAGTGCATCACAAACGGCTTTTCGATCGTCTTGAAATGGTCGAGCAGCGTCAGCAACGCGGCCCTAGGCGCAGCCTTGCGCGCCCACATCGAGGTCGAGACGAGGGTCAGGCCAAGCTCTTTGCACGACGCCTTCTCGTAGCGATAATGGGGAGCCTTGGGTTCGCCCCGCAAGTTCAGAATCGTCTTTATTCCCATAGCTTTGTACTTGGCAAAGCGTGCGTGATTGGGATGGTTCGATCGATAGACCCCGGGGGCAATCTCGTGAAAATTGTGCCACAAGTACCGCAGGACCGCGTGATCGACGAAAAGGTAGTGAAACCGGTCCCGCCGGGCGATCCGGGCCGCTTCGGCGGCATCTGGTGTGGGGGTCGTGCTTTGGGGCATATCGGCAAGCGGTCCTGATCGTTCGAGGCGGGTCTACGCGTAAATGGCCTCCCGGAGCAAGCGCGGCAAGGGCGATGGGCTGCGCGGCAGTGATTGACGTCGCCGGGCATCCGGCTACGGTCCGGATCGCATTCTCAGTTTTCAAAGGCCCAAAATATGCTCGCTCATGGTCGCCCCTATCTTGCCATTCCCGGTCCCTCCGTCATGCCAGACCGCGTGTTGAACGCGATGCACAGGGCCGCCCCGAACATCTATACCGGTGAATTGCATGCCATGACCGATGGTCTGATCCCGGACCTCAAGGCTATGGCCCGGACCAAGGGCGAGGTCGCGATCTACATCGGCAACGGACATGCGGCCTGGGAGGCCGGCCTGGCCAATGTGCTGTCGCGCGGCGACACGATCCTGGTGCTGGCCACAGGACGCTTTTGCCTCGGCTGGGGCGAGATGGCACGCGGGCTGGGTGTCAAGGTCGAGGTGATCGACTTTGGGCAGCAATCCGACATTGGGATGGGGCAGGTCGAAACAGCGCTCAGGGCTGATGTTGACGGCCGGATCAAGGCGGTCCTGGCCGTCCACGTCGATACCTCGACCAGCGTGCGAAATGATGTGTCGGGTCTTCGGGCGGTTCTGGACCGGACCGGGCACCCCGCGCTGCTGATGATCGATTGCATCGCCTCGTTCGGCTGTGACCGTTTCGAGATGGACGCCTGGGGGGCGGACGTGATGGTGACAGCCTGCCAGAAGGGGTTGATGACGCCGCCCGGTCTTGGCTTTGTGTTCTTTAACGCCAAGGCGGACAAGGCGCGCGACACGGCTGATCTGGCAAGCAGCTATTGGGATTGGCGGCCACGGGTCAATCCGGGCCAGTACTTTCAGTATTTTGACGGCACGGCCCCGACCCATCACCTTTACGGTCTGCGTGCCGCACTCGACATGATCGCAGAAGAAGGTCTGGAAATGGTATGGGAGCGGCATGAGCGGCTTGCCCGGACCATCTGGGCCGCTTTTGACGTTTGGTCGCAGGAAGGTCCGATGGCCTTGAACATCGCCGATCCGGCCAAACGCAGCCACGCTGTCACCTCGGCCGCGATCGGGGCGCCGGATGGCGACCGCCTGCGGGACTGGTGTGAGCGGGTGGCGGGCGTCACGTTGGGCATCGGCCTGGGACGAGAGCCGTCGAGCGGATATTTCCGCATCGGTCACATGGGCCATGTGAACGCGCATATGGTGCTGGGCGTTTTGGCCAGCATTGATGCCGGTCTGAAATCATTGGGTGTGGAACATGGCCGCGGCGCCCTTGATGCCGCCGCTGCCGAAGTGGGTAAGGTGGGTTGAAACCCACCTTACTGTTTTAGGACAGGCATGGACGTAAGGTGGGTCATGACCCACCTTACTGGCGCTTCGCCGCTAAGGGCGATCCTTCACCTTCGCTCCAAGCCGGATCAGGCGGTCAATGAGAATTGCGGAAAGAACCACCCAGACAAAGCCGGCCACTGCAGCGATTGTCCAGAAGGTCATGAACAGAAGGATCCCCAGGGCTACCAGGAAGGCCCCTGTGTAGTCCTCAACTCGATCTGGATGACGGCGGTCCTGCATGAAAGCCTCGTGATAGATTTTTCCGGCTTAGCCTAGCGCCCCCCCGTCGATCCAGACCAGAGCATTTTTGCCTGATCGAGCGCCAAGGGAAGCGCCTGTTCAAAGAGATCCAGGTCGGATGGCCGTCCGGCACTGATCCTGACGCATCGGTCCTGAGGGCTGACGAAGGGCATCCGGACGAAAACCCCCTGCTGGACAAGCCCCGCCAGAACCTTGCGGGCAAAATCACCGTCCTGCCCGCAATCGATGGTCACGAAATTTGTCGCCGAGGGGGCTGTCGTCAGCCCATTTTGCGCGGCAATTTGCACAATCCGGTCGCGAGCGCTGGCGACCTCATTTCTGATATGGGCCAGCCAGGCCTGATCGTTCAATGCGGCGAGAGCGCCTGCCTGCCCGATCTTGCTCATCCCGAAGTGATTTCGGACCCGATCGAAGGCAGAGATGATCGCGCTGTTTCCGATAGCATAGCCTACCCTGGCCCCGGCCAGGCCATGGGCCTTGGAGAATGTCCGGAACCTCAGAACTCTGGGATCTTCGGGGTCGATCAATGGGGAAGTGCCCTCTGGAGCAAAGTCGATATAGGCCTCATCGAGAAGCAAGAGCGATCCGTAAGGCACCGCATCCACCATGCGGCCGATGGTTTCGGCATCGTGCCATGTGCCCATGGGGTTGTCGGGGTTCGCGATGTAAATGAGCTTCGCTCCGGTTTGTCTTGTCTTTGCGATCAGCCTTTCAGGGTCTTCGTAGTCGCCGGTATAGGGCACGGTCACGATCGCACCGCCAAAGCCGGTGACATGGTAGTTGAAGGTGGGATAGGCCCCCGCCGAGGTGACGACCTGGTCCCCTGCGCCAATCATCAACCGGACGATATAGCCCAGCAACCCGTCGATCCCTTCGCCCAGGATGATGTTTTCGGGACTGCAGCCGTGATGCAGTGCCAGAGCCTGTCGCAGGTCGTGGTTTTCAGGGTCACCATACATCCACGCCTCGCTGGCCGCCGCCTGCATGGCCGCGATGGCCCGCGGGGACGGCCCGAAGGCGTTTTCATTCGCGCCGAGCCTCGCGCCGAAGGCACGCCCCATCCGTCGTTCCTGTGTCTCAGGTCCGACAAAGGGCACACTGGCCGGCAAGGCCGCGGCGAGAGGGGTGAGCCTGGGGTCATTGGTCATGGCGGTACTTTTGCGCAGAGTTCTGCATCCCGCAAGTTGCGCCTGTGGCCGGGTCGACCCTCCGGGGGGAATATTTTGGGCAAGAAAAAGCCCGGTTCGACCGCTCCCCATTGGCGGGGCGCGGTCCTGAGGGGTCAGCCGATCTCGGCCAGGCGGGCGAGAGCGGCCTCGATCTGGCCTTTTTCCTCTTCGCGCAGGGCGAGGTTGGCGCGGGCTTCGGCCACGATCTCTGCGGGGGCGGAGGCGGCGAACTTGGGGTTGTTCAACCGTCCGGCCAGTCCGCCGATTTCCTTGCCCAGCTTTTCCAAGGTCTTGCCCAGCCGCAGTTTTTCGGCGTTGACGTCGATGATGTCGGCCAGTGGCATGCAGAAGGTCGCGCCTTGCGTGGCGATGGTGATCGCGCCCTTGGGGGCTGTGTCTGCCGTGCTAAACGCCTCGATCCGGGCCAGCCGCTTGATCATCACCTCGTTATGGGCGAGCGCCTTGTCGGCCGCCGCGTCGCTGTCCAGCCGGAGGACCGGCACCTTCAGCCCGGCTGGGACGTTCACCTGCGCGCGCGCCGACCGGATGCCGTCGATCAGGGCGATGGTCCAGTTCATTTCGGCGTCCGCCGCCGGGTCGACCAGGTCGGCTGCCGTATAGCCGGGCCAGTCACCGTGTACGAGCATCTTGGATCTGCCGTGCGACAGCCCCCAAAGCTCTTCCGTGATGAAGGGCATGATGGGATGCAAGAGGATCAGGCACTGGTCGAGCACCCAGCCCATGACCCCCTGGGTCTCTGCCTTTTCCGCCTCAGTCCCGTCCAGAAGCAGCGGTTTGGAAAGCTCGACATACCAGTCGCAGACCTTGCCCCAGACGAAGGCGTAGAGGGCATTGGCCGCATCGTTGAACCGGTAGGCCTCGAGGGCTGCGTCAACCTCTTCGCGGACCTTGGCGGTTTCGCCTATAATCCAGCGGTTTACCGTCTGGGTCGCCGTCACGTCGCTTGCCGTCTGGATGTCCAGCCGCGGCGCTTCGAACACACCGTTCATCTCGGCGAACCGGCAGGCGTTCCACAGCTTGGTGCCAAAGTTGCGGTAGCCCTTGATCCGGTCTTCGGACAGCTTGAGCACCCCCCCGATGGAGGCCATCTGGGTGTTGGTGAACCGCAGTGCGTCAGCCCCGTATTCGTCGATGATCTCGAGCGGGTCGATGACGTTGCCGCGGGTCTTGGACATCTTCTCGCCCTTCTCGTCGCGGACGAGTTGGTGGAGGTAGACGGTGTGGAAGGGGTCCTGACCCACGACAGCTTGCTGCATCATCATCATCCGGGCCACCCAGAAGAACAGGATGTCCTGCCCGGTGATCAGAACATCTGTGGGGAAGTAGCTCTTGAGCGCATCGGTCTTTTCCGGCCAGCCCAGCGTTCCGATTGGCCAGAGGCCGGAGGAAAACCAGGTGTCGAGCACGTCGGGGTCGCGCCAGACGGGGTAGACCAGATGGGTCGGATCCTGCGTCGTCGCATATTGGGCGAGGCTTTCGGCCAGCGCATGGATGGCGGCCTGCTTGTCAGCTACCTCGGTCACCGTCATCGCGTTGAGCGGGGCAGGGAGAGAGGCGATATCGGCGTGGAACTTGTCCGACAGTCCGGCCACATCGGCGGCGGAATGGTACTTTTCACCTGAATGGATGATCCCACCCTCAAGGAGGAGCTGGCCGATATCGACCTCGTCAAGTTCACCGGTCGGGCCTTCGGCCGTTGCGGCCCAAAGGTCGAGGCCGTACCAGACCGGGATTTGATGCCCCCACCACAGCTGGCGCGAGATGCACCAGGGCTCGATATTTTCGAGCCAGTGGAAGTAGGTCTTTTCGCCGCTTTCGGGCATGATCTTTGTCCGCCCCTCGCGCACGGCGTCAAGGGCGGGTCCGACGATCTTGTCGGTGTCGACGAACCACTGGTCGGTCAACATCGGCTCGATCACTACCTTTGATCGGTCGCCGAAGGGCTGCATGATCGGCTTGTCCTCGACCACGGCTACCCGTTCGAGGTGTTCGGAGTTGGTTTCGGGGTCGATCGACTTGACCAAAGTGGTGACCGCGAGGCCTTCGGCGGTGATCGCCTCGACAACCTTTTTGCGGGCCTCGAAACGGTCGAGGCCGCGGTATTCGTCAGGCACGAGGTTGATGGCGTCAATTTCGGCCTCGGACATCGTGGCCCCATCGACGATGGACTGGGCGAGGGCGGCGGCTTCGGCATAGGGCAGGCCGTCGGCGCGCAGGGCGGCCCGGGTGTCCATGAGGCGGTAGCAGGGGATGCCGTTGCGCTTGGCCACGCCATAGTCGTTGAAGTCATGCGCGCCGGTGATCTTGACCGCCCCGGATCCGAAGGTCGGATCGGGATACTCATCCGTGATGATTGGAATCAGGCGGCGGTGTTCCTTGGGGCCAACCGGTATTTCGCACAGCTTGCCGACAATGGCGGCATAGCGTTCGTCAGAGGGGTGAACGGCGACGGCGCCGTCGCCCAGCATCGTCTCGGGACGGGTCGTCGCGATAGAGATGTAGTCGCGTTCCTCTGACAGAACGACATTGCCGTCTTCATCTTTTTCGACATAGGTGTAGGTCGCCCCACCGGCAAGCGGATATTTGAAGTGCCACATGTGACCGGCGACTTCTATATTCTCAACTTCGAGGTCGGAAATGGCGGTCTCGAAATGGGGGTCCCAATTGACCAGTCGCTTGCCCCGGTAGATCAGGCCCTTGTCGTACATATCGACAAAGACGCGGATGACCGCATCGTGGAAATTTCCGTCCTCGCCCTCAGGCGCGCCGGGGGCGCCGGACATGGTGAAGGCGTTGCGCGACCAGTCGCAGGAGGCTCCCAGACGCTTGAGCTGGTTGATGATGGTATCGCCGGACTGGGCCTTCCACTCCCAGACCTTGGACAGAAATTCGGCCCGGCTGAGGTCTGTGCGGCGGAGGTTGCTTTCGGCCATCAGCTTGCGCTCAACGACAAGCTGTGTGGCGATGCCTGCATGGTCCTGTCCGGGCTGCCAGAGCGTGTCAAAGCCGCGCATCCGATGCCAGCGGATCAGGATGTCCTGCAGGGTATTGTTGAAGGCGTGGCCAACGTGCAGCGAGCCCGTCACATTGGGGGGCGGGATCATGATCGTGAAGGTTTCGGACCTCGAGGCATTGGCGCCTGCGGCAAAACTGCCCGCGGCCTCCCATGCGGCGTAAAGGCGGTCTTCGGCTTCGGTTGGATCGAAAGTCTTTTCCATTGGCATGGCGCGGGTCCCCGACTGTGACAGGGTTGCATCTAACGCGGGCAGGGGCCGAGGGGAAGGGCGGGCCGCGCCCTAAGTCCCGACAAATGCGTTGTCAGCCGCGTGATGCCGGTTCGGCAGCCCCGGGACAACGCCCGGTTTTGGATGCCCTCAGACCCGTCGATCCAGACGTGTCGACAGGTGAATCAAGGATTCCATTGCTTGCACCCCGTCGATCTCGCCGATCTTGTCCAGCGTGGTGTCAAGATCGAGGGTGGTCGGCGTCCGCAAGAGGCAGCACAGGTCGAACCGTCCCGAGGTGGTATGCACGGTTTCGACTGCCGTCAGTCGGCGCAATTGGGCCAGTACGAGGTTCAGCGCGGAAGGCGTGATGTGGATCAGCACAGTCGCCCGGATCTGACTGCGCGAAATGTCGGGTGACAGGCGCAGGGTGTAGCCGTCTATAACGCCAGTCCGTTCCAGCCGGTCAAGCCGGGCCTGAACTGTTGTCCGGGCCAATCCCATTTTCGCCGCCAGCTGCGCGACAGGCAGCCGGGCGTTGCGGCTGAGATGCGCGATCAGGCCGCGATCGGTTTCATCGAGATCTGTCATTCCGTCATGCCTTTCGTCACTTTGCCGAAACTTGTCTGCGATTTGTGCAATTTGCCTGATCTGTCTGACGAGAGTCGATGCCAATCTTCTCTCAAACCAAGAGTGGGGCAAAGCAGAGATGTTGCACGAAACGGTAATGGCGCAGTCGCCGCAAAGCTTTCTTGACGGAACCTCGCTTGACGGGCCGTTTCACTTTTTCTGCCCCTTGGCCCTGAATCACCGAATTGCGTCGTTTGTGGGTGGGTTCCCGGGGTTGGTGAACTTTGCCGTCAAGGCCAATCCATCCGAAGAGGTAATCGCCCAGATGGCGCGGCAGGGTATCACAGCTTTTGATGTCGCTTCGGTAGACGAGATCGAGACTGTGTCCCGATTGTGCCCGGATGCCGATCTGCATTACCACAACCCGGTGCGCAGCAGGGCAGAGATTGCTGCAGGGGTCGCGGCGGGAGTCGCGTCATGGTCCGTCGATGACCCGACCGAGTTGGACAAGCTTTTGTCGTGCGGTGCGGAAGGGCAGATCGCGGTGCGCTTTGCCTTGCCCGTCGCGGGTGCCGCCTACCATTTTGGTGAGAAATTCGGCGCTACGCCTGCGCTGGCGACGGATCTGCTGGCCCGGGTTGCCGAAGCCGGGCGAAAGCCGGCCCTGACTTTTCATGTCGGGACCCAATGTTCGATTGCCGATGCATGGACGACCTACATCACGACCGCCGCCGGGATTGCCAAAGCCGCCGGGGTCCAGCTTGCCAGCCTGAATGTCGGTGGTGGGTTTGCTGCCGGACGGGATGGGACACCACCCGATCATTCCTCTGTGTTCGAGGCGATCATTCGGGCCTGCTCGGCCTTTGACGTGCCCCCTTTGCTGGTCTGCGAACCCGGGCGGGGCCTTGTGGCAGACGCCTTTGCCTATGCGGTGCGGGTCAAGGCCAGGCGCGCGGATGCTGTCTATCTGAACGACGGTATCTATGGAGGATTGGCCGAGTTTCCCTCTATCGGTGCGTCGGCATCGCGCACGATTCGTCCTCATGGGGCCTTTGCGGAACAAACCCGGCCCGTAACTGTCTGGGGCCCCACCTGCGACAGCCTTGACCGCCTGCCAAGGCAGCTTGACCTGCCGATTGATGTGGCCGAGGGCGATTGGATCCTGTTTTCGTCGATGGGTGCCTATGTCACGGGGCTAAGCACCCGCTTCAATGGTTATGGCGATTGGGAAACCATTTGGGTCACGGCATTGGAATAAGGGCCGATCGCTCTGGACAGTGCGGCCTGCCCCACTAGGGTCTGACCAATATCTTTACGGAGGCAGACAGATGGAAAAGTTCGGGCGCAGCCAATCGGTCAAGCGGGTCGAGGATGTTCGGTTTCTCACAGGCCAGGGCCGCTATGTGGACGACATCGCGCCGGAAGGCGCCCTGTTCGGCTATGTCCTGCGCTCGACCATGGCGCATGGCACCATCACCAGCCTTGATGTCAGCGCCGCGAAAGAGGCCCCGGGCGTCCGTCTTGTACTGACCGCCGACGATCTTGTTGCGGCGGGCGTCGTCATGGGACTGCGTGGCACGCTGGTCAAGAACATCGACGGTACCAAGGGCGCCGCACCCGAACGTCCGGTCCTTGCCCGCGACAAGGTCCGCCATGTGGGCGAAGCACTGGCCTTTATCGTGGCCGACAGCATGATCGCGGCCAAGGACGCGTCAGAGCTGATCGAGGTCGAGATTGAGACCGAAGCCGCCCACGTGGCCGTGGCCACAGGTGGTCCGCAGATCCATGACGAGGCGCCAAACAACCTGGCCTTTGACTTTGGTCTGGGTGACAAGGCTGCGACCGAAGCTGCCATCGCCGCCGCCGCCCATGTCGTGACGGTCGAGATCCCCGACAACCGGGTCATCGTCAATTCGATGGAACCCCGCGGCTGCTACGCAGAGATGGAGGGCGACCGCCTGCATGTCTGTGTGAACGGCCAGGGCGTTTGGGGCCCCAAGACCGATCTGGTCCGGCATTTCGGACTGGACCCGGCCGATGTCCGGGTGACAAGTCCTGACGTCGGTGGCGGTTTCGGCATGAAGGGGATGGTCTATCCCGAGATGATCCTGACTGCTCAGGCGGCAAGGGTTCTGGGCCAGCCGGTCCGCTGGATGTCCGAGCGGACCGAGGCCATGCTAAGCGACAACGCCGGGCGCGACCTCTCGACCACGGCGACGCTGGCGTTTGATGCCGGCCATCGCATCGTGGCCTACAAGCTCGATACCATTGCCAACATGGGGGCCTATAACTCGCAATATGCCCAGCCGATCCAAACCGAGCTTTTTGCCAAGGTCATGCCGGGAACCTATGACATCCAGACTGCCTGGATGCAGACCAAGGGTATCTATACCAACACCACGCCCGTCGATGCCTATCGGGGGGCAGGACGGCCCGAGGCGATCTTTGTCCTTGAACGGGCGATGGATCATGCGGCCCGCAGTCTTGGCATCGATCCCTGGGACCTGCGCCGAATCAACTTTATCCGCCCCGATCAGTTTCCCTATACCTCCGTCACCGGCGTCACCTACGACGTCGGCGAATTCGCCCGGGTTCTGGGCGTGGCAGAGGGCAAGGCGGACAAGGCCGGCTTCGCTGCCCGCAAGGCGGCCTCTGCGGCGGCGGGCAAGCTGCGCGGGCAGGGCCTGTGCTACTACATCGAAAGCATTCTGGGCGATCAGAATGAAACGACCACCGTCGTCTTCGACGACGACGGAACGGTGCAGATCCACGTGGGGACACAATCAAACGGGCAGGGACACGAGACGGTGTTCGCCCAGTTCCTGGCCGATCAAACGGGCATCCCGGCCGACCGGATCAGGGTTGTTCAAGGCGACAGCGACATCATCCCGACAGGGGGAGGCACCGGCGGGTCCCGGTCGGTGACGGTGCAGAACACCGCTACACTGGCCACGGTCGAGACGATGATCGAGGCCTTTTCTGCCTTCCTGGCCGAGGATCAGGGGGCGGATGCTGATAGCGTCACCTTTGATGACGAGCGGTTCCGGATCCCCGGTTCAAACCTGACGCCGACGATGCTTGATGTGGCTGACATGGCGCGTGCCGCCGGCAAGACCGAGTTTTTGCGCCATTCCCGGCGTATAAAGCTGGAAAACCGGTCCTTCCCCAACGGGGCTCACGTGGCCGAGGTCGAGATTGACCCCGAGACCGGCGTGGTGACGGTGGATCGCTATACGGTCGTTGATGACTTTGGCAACTTGATCAACCCGATGCTGGCCGAAGGGCAGGTGCATGGCGGGGTGGCGCAGGGTCTGGGCCAGGCGCTGACGGAACATGTGGTGTTTGACGACGAGGGTCAGCTGCTCACGGCCACGTTCATGGACTATGCAATGCCTCGGGCGGACGATATTCCGATGATCGCCTTCAATTCGGAACCCGTCCCTTCGATCTACAACCCCATGGGGATGAAAGGCTGTGGCGAGGCGGGTACGGTCGGCGCCCTGGCGGCTGTGACAAATGCCATGCAGGATGCTGTCTGGGATATTGGCCTGCGAAACATGACGATGCCGTTCACGCCAATGCGGGTCTGGACGATGCTGCAAGAGGGAAAGCGTGCTGCTGCGTGACTGGTTCCTTGGCCTTCGAAACCGCCGCCCGCGTATCAAGGAAACGCGGGCCCGGCGCAGAGGGCCTGCGACCCACTTCATTATTCTTGATGGCACCATGTCGAGCCTGCGACCCGGCTATGAGACCAACGCAGGCAAGACCTTCAAACTGCTACGCGAAAGCGGCTACGTCGCGAACCGGACCATATACTACGAGGCCGGTATCCAGTGGCGCGACTGGAAGGGGACGCCGGATGTCCTGATGGGGCGCGGCATCAACCGGCAGATCGAACGGGCCTACGGCGTCCTTGCCTCGCGCTGGCATCCGGGTGACCGGATCGTGCTTATCGGCTATTCCCGGGGGGCCTATGCGGTGCGGTCGCTGGCCGGTGTTGTGGGCCTGGTCGGCCTTGTCCGGTCGAATGATGCAACGGTCCGGAACATTCGTCAGGCCTACCGGCACTATCGTTCGGGCGGGCAAACCGACGCGGCGCTGACGTTTCGACAGCTTTATTGCCATGCCGATGTCGAGATCGAGGTCGTGGCCGTCTGGGACACGGTCAAGGCGCTAGGCCTGCGCTTGCCCATCATTTGGCGCTGGGCGGAAGCCCAGCACAACTTTCACAACCATGCGCTGGGCAACCACGTCCGGCACGGGTTCCACGCCCTGGCCCTTGATGAGTGGCGCGAGGCCTATGCCCCTGTCATGTGGATGACCGATGACAGCTGGACAGGACAGATGGAGCAGGTCTGGTTCACCGGCACTCACGGCGATGTGGGGGGGCAGATCAACGATTTTCAGGCGGCGCGGCCCCTGGCCAATATCCCGCTGGTCTGGATGCTGGGGCGATTGGAGGCTTGTGGAGTGCCCTTGCCCGTCCGGTGGCGCGACAGGTTTCCCTGCGATGTCACCGCCCCCTCGATCGGGTCGTGGCGGGGCTGGGGCAAGGTATTCCTGTCTCGCCGCCGCCGTATTGTCGGGCGCGACCGGTCCGAACGGTTGCACCAGACCGTCCTAAGGTCGGTTGTTGGGCTTGACCGGGTAAGTCCGGTACCAGTGGCCGGTGTCGGAGCCTCCGGCGGGGATATTTAGAGCGAGATGAGGAGGAGGGGCCCGCCCCAGCCTTGCGTCATCCCAGCCAGACGTCATTCTAGTCTGGCGTCATGATGATGCAGGTGGTGGTCCCGGTGGCGTAGAGCCTGCCATCCTCGATCCCGCGGATCTCTCCATGTGCGACCGCGGTCGAGCGTCCGGCATGGTCGAGGTAGCCTGTCGCCCGCACCGCCATGCCCGGCGGAATGGCGCGCGTAAGGTTCACCTTGTATTCGAGCGTTGTGTAGAGCGACCCCTTGTGCACCGCCGTCATGACGGCGCAGCCCATGCAACTGTCCAGGATCGTGCCGTACCAGCCGCCGTGCACAGCACCGGCCGGGTTGAGATGTTGGGCCAGCGGCGTCCCTTCAAAGCTGACCTCGCCGGGAGTGACCTGTGTCAGTCGGTAGTTCAACCCGTCCGAGATCGCCGGTTTCCGGGTCGTTCCGGCCAGCATGCCGTACATGTAGTCGAGCCCGGACATCGACAGGATGATGTCCCGGGGGGACGCGGTGCTTGTATCGTTGGACATGGGGCCTCAAACGGACGGGGTTGCGGGGCAACCCTGCCGGTTCAGGCGACCTCCTGCAAGCTTGCCTTGGGCAGAAGTCCAAGCGCGTGACAGACATCGCGTGTCAGTTCTGGCCGGTTGAGGGTGTAGAAGTGCAGGTGGTCCACGCCGCCTTGCAGAAGGTCATCGCAAAGTTCAGTGGCCAGCGCCGTGGCCAGCAGGTCGGTTGTGCCGTCGCGGGTCGCATTCTCGAAGGCGTCGTCAACCATTGGCGGGATATGGGTGCCGCACATGGCGGCGAACTTGCGTGCCCCACCCCAGTTTTCGATCGGCAGGATGCCTGGCAGGATGGGCGCGGTGATCCCGGAGGCGACGCAGGCGTCGCGGAAGCGGAAGAAGGTTTCCGCCTCAAAGAAGAACTGGGTGATGGCGGAATGGGCACCCGCGTCGATCTTGCGCTTGAGGTGGTCGATATCTGCCTGGGTGTCGGCGGCATCGGGGTGCTTTTCGGGGTAGGCCCCGACCCGGATGCGGAACTTGCCCGTTTGTGCCAGCGCCTCGATCAGCTCGACCGAACCTGAGAAGCCGTTTTCAACGGGTGTGAACCGGCCTGCGCCCTTCGGCGGGTCGCCCCGCAGGGCGACGATTTCGGTGACGCCAGCGGCCGCGTAGCCTTCGGCGATCTGCATGGTTTCCTCGCGCGTGGCATTCACGCAGGTCAGATGGGCCGCGACGGTCAGGCCGGATGTCTTGTGAATCGTGCTGACCGCCTCGTGGGTCAGCGTCCGGGTCGTGCCGCCAGCGCCGTAGGTTACAGAGACAAAATCCGGCTCGAGCGGGCCAAGGGTATTCACACAGTCCCAAAGCCGGAACGAGCCTTCGAGGTTCTTGGGCGGGAAGAATTCGAACGAAAGACCTGTGCGTGACATCGGATGCTCCTGTAAGCGTTGAACGCTTGTCTCATGCTGCGCAATCTGAGACAAATTCATAACCTTCACCACGATAATGAAATCCATTCACATAAGGGCGCGCCGGTGCATATCGAATTCCGCCACCTTCGGACCATCAAGGCCATCCACGATACGGGCGGTCTGGCCCGCGCCGCGGACCAGCTGAACACCACGCAAAGCGCCTTGTCCCACCAGATCAAGGGGATCGAGGATCAGGCGGGGGTCGAGCTGTTCGTGCGCCGCTCCAAACCGCTGAAACTGTCAGCGGCGGGCATGAAACTGCTGGCGGCGGCGGAACGTATCCTGCCCCAAGTTGCCGAACTGGAAGCCGAGTTCGAAGGGCTGGTGAGTGGCAAGTCGGGGCGTCTGCACATCGCCATCGAATGCCACGCCTGTTTCGAATGGCTGTTCCCGGTGCTGGAGCAGTTTCGCAAGGCCTGGCCAGAGGTCGACGTGGACATTCGCCCAGGCCTTGCCTTTGACGCCCTGCCAGCGCTGCGGCGTGAGGAGGTCGATATCGTGATATCCTCGGATCCTGAGGACTTGCCCGAAACGGATTTCACACCTCTGTTCGACTATGACCCGGTCTTTGTCGCTTCGGCGCAGCATCCGCTGGCGGGGAAGAAGTCGATCGGGGCCGAGGATTTTCGAGGCGAGACCCTTATCACCTATCCTGTCGATCGCCCCCGTCTGGATGTGTTCAGCCAGCTTCTGACCCCCGCCAAGGTAGAGCCCGGGTCGATCCGCCAGGTCGAGCTGACGGCGGTGATCCTGCTACTTGTCGCCTCGAACCGGGGGGTGGCGGTTTTGCCGGACTGGGTCGTGCGTCAGGTCAGCTACAATTCGGACTATGTTACGCGGCCACTCATTGGCCCGAACGGACCGATCAGCCGCAGGCTTTATGCCGCAACGCGGGTTGAAGACACAGCCCGACCCTTCATGGCGCACCTGATCCGGTTGGCCCGACAAGAGGCGGTGAAGCTGCAAAGGGCCTGAGCAAGGCCGCTTGCCTCTTGTTCCTTTGAGGGCATAGCCCTATACGCCCCCTCTGGACAGGATCGGACGGAGACCTAGGCATGGCTGGCAGCGCGAACCTTAACGTGATGATGAAGACCGCCCGCCGGGTTGGCCGGGGCCTGTTGAAGGACTTTGGCGAGGTCGAGCAATTGCAGGTCTCGGCCAAGGGTCCGGGTGATTTCGTCAGCCGCGCCGACCGGCAGGCTGAAAAGACGATTCGCGAAGCCCTGATGGAGGCCCGCCCGTCCTATGGTTTTCTGGGTGAAGAAGGCGGGATGATCGAGGGCGAGGATCCGACCCGTCGCTGGATCGTCGATCCGCTGGATGGCACCACCAACTTTTTGCACGGCCTGCCCCATTGGGCGGTGTCCATCGCGCTAGAGCATAAGGGTGCGATCGTGGCGGGGGTCGTCTACGATCCTGTCAAGGACGAGATGTTCTACGCCGAAAAGGGCGAGGGCGCCTGGCTGAACGAAAGCCGTCTGCGGGTGTCCGGCCGGACCAAAATGATCGAGTCGATCTTTGCGACTGGGATCCCCTTTGCCGGCAAGAGGACCCTTCCGGCCAGCCTTCAGGACCTGGCCCGCTTGATGCCCGAATGCGCCGGTGTGCGCCGTTTCGGGGCCGCGTCCCTCGATCTGGCCTATGTGGCAGCCGGCCGCTACGAAGGCTATTGGGAGCGCGAGTTGCACATCTGGGACATCGCCGCGGGCATGATCATCGTCACCGAGGCCGGTGGCTTTACCGGTGCCATCCGCGAGGGCAATGATCCGTTGGTCGATGGTGGCCTGATCGTCGCAAACTCGGACATCTTTGACAAATTCGCCAAGATCGTCCGCGCCCGCGAAGTCTGACGCGATTGGCGGGGCGCGCGTTACAGGATGCGCCTGAGGTTCAGGTCGACAGCCTGGCGGAGCTGCGCGACTGGCTGACGGTCAATCATGGGCGGGGTTCAGGTATCTGGCTTGTGACATTCAAACAGGCTGATCCCGACCGATACGTTGCCTATAAGGACATTGTGGACGAGGCACTGTGCTTTGGCTGGGTCGACAGCCTGCCAAGGGCCAAAGATGCTGACAGGACCATGCTGTACCTGTCGCCCCGAAAGGCCGGCAGCAATTGGAGCAGGGTCAACAAGGCCAAAGTCGACCGGCTGGAGGCCGAGGGCCGCATGGCCGAGCCGGGGCGAAGGGTTGTCGCCCGCGCCAAGGCCGATGGCACATGGACGGCGCTCGACGACGTTGAAAACCTTGTCCTTCCGCCCGATCTTGCCGCCGCCTTTGATACCCGCCCCGATCTGCTGTCGGTCTGGGAAGGCTGGCCGAGGTCGGTGAAGCGCGGTGCGCTTGAGATACTTTTGAACGCCCGGCGCTCCGCAACTCGCTCGGCCCGTATAGCCACCATCCTGGAAAGCGCCGAGCGTGGTGAACGGCCCTTTCAGTGGAGGAAAACCTGACCATCGAAGGGATGGAGCGAAATCGGGACCCATGTTAGCCTTTCGTATGTTTTCTTTGAAAATTGGGGTTTGGCGATGAGTTCTTCTGTTCGTAATTCAATACTTTTGGCGCTGTCGCTGAGTGTCAGCTTTGCCATTGGAAGCGTGGCGGCGGCCGCAACCTGCGGGAACGACGGGTCCGGGTACAACCGTTGGAAACAGGATTTCGCCGCCGAGGCAGCGGCGGTTGGTGTCGGGCAAAGGGGCCTGCAGGCCCTGGCCGCGTCAAGCTATTCGCAAAGAACCATCAACGCGGATCGAAACCAGCGTGGTGTGCGCTATCCGCTGGATGAGTTCATTCGCATTCGGCTGGGATCGCTGGACGGCTTTGCCGCACAGGTCAAACGTCGGATCGACGGGAACCCTGCGTTTTATGCCTCGCTTGAACAGGCCTATGGCGTACCTGCGGGAATCTTGCTGGCAATTCACGGTATGGAAACCGGTTTCGGCAGCAATATGGGGTCCGAAAATGTGATCAATTCGATCCTGACTGTGGCCTACGATTGCCGCCGTTCGGATCTGTTCACGCCGCATGCGGTCGCGGCGCTGATCATGGTGGATCGGGGGATGCTGTCGACCAGCCAGATCGGAGCGTTTCACGGAGAGTTGGGGCATACCCAGTTCCTGCCGGGCAATGCCCTGCGCTATGGGGTCGATGCAAACGGCGACGGGACGATTGATTTCAACAACCTTGCTGATTCATTGGCATCCACCGCCAACTATCTGCGCCAAAAGGGTTGGCAGCCGGGGCAACCCTTTAACGAGGGCACCCTAAACTTTCGCGTGTTGAACGAATGGAACGCGGCCACGGTCTATCAACAGGCCATCGCCCTTGTCGCTGCGCGGGTCTGACCCGCAAAGCGCAACAAAAAAGGGGAAGAGCCGTCGCTCTTCCCCTTAATCGTTTGGTCGGAAAGGGGCTGATTACTCAGTCGCTTCCTCGGTCTTGGTCTCTTCTACACCAGTCTCCTGGTTCACGACCTTCATCGACAGGCGAACCTTGCCGCGATCGTCAAAGCCCAAAAGCTTGACCCAGACTTCTTGGCCTTCCTTCAGCACGTCCGAAGGATGGTTCAGGCGGCGGTTCTCGATCTGAGACACGTGGACCAGACCGTCGCGCTTGCCAAAGAAGTTCACGAAGGCGCCGAAATCGACAAGCTTCACGACAGTGCCTTTGTAGACCTTGCCCTCTTCGGGCTCGGCCACGATGGACCAGATCATGTCGTAGGCCTTCTTGATGGCTTCGCCGTTGGGCGATGCGATCTTGATGATGCCGTCGTCGTTGATGTCGACCTTGGCACCGGACACTTCGACGATCTCGCGGATGACCTTGCCGCCGGACCCGATGACTTCACGGATCTTGTCGGTGGGCACCTGCATGGTTTCGATGCGCGGGGCATGGACCGAGAACTCTTGTGCTCCGGTCAGGGCCTTGGACATTTCGCCCAGGATGTGCAGACGGCCGGCCTTGGCTTGTTCCATGGCCTTTTCCATGATGGCGGGCGTGATGCCGGCCACCTTGATGTCCATCTGCAAGGAAGTGATCCCGGCTTCGGTGCCTGCGACCTTGAAGTCCATGTCGCCAAGGTGGTCTTCGTCACCCAGAATGTCGGTCAGAACGGCATAAGATCCGTCTTCTTCCAGAACCAGACCCATGGCCACACCAGCAACGGCGGCCTTCAGCGGCACACCAGCGTCCATCATGGCCAAAGAGCCACCGCAAACGGACGCCATGGAGGACGAGCCGTTCGATTCAGTGATCTCGGACACCAGACGAATGGTGTAGGGGAAATCGGTCGCGGGCGGCAGGACGGCCTGAAGGGCACGCCAGGCCAGCTTACCATGTCCAATCTCGCGGCGGCCCGGGCCAGAAACCCGACCAACTTCACCAACCGAGTAGGGAGGGAAGTTGTAGTGCAGCAGGAAGTTGGATTTGAAATTGCCGTGCAGGGCGTCGATGAACTGCTCATCATCGCCGGTGCCCAGCGTGGTCACGACCAGGCCTTGTGTTTCACCACGGGTGAACAGGGCAGAGCCGTGGGTCCGGGGCAGAAGTCCGGTTTCGCAAACGATCGGACGAACGGTGTCGAGCGAGCGGCCGTCGATCCGGCGGCCATGCTTGACGACGTCGCCGCGCAGGACCGAGGATTCGAGCTTTTTCATTGCAGAGCCGAGGTTCTCGTCGGCCAGTTGCTCTTCGGTCAGGGTCGCCTTGATGGCGTCTTTGGCGGCAGAGACAGCCGACACGCGCTCTTGCTTGTCGGTGATGGCGTAGGCGGCGCGCATCTGTTCTTCCCCGGCGGCCTTCACAGCAGCCATGAGGTCCGAGTAGTCGGGCGGGGTGTAGTCGAAAGGCTCTTTCGCACAGTCTTCGGCCAGATCAATGATCAGGTCGATCACGGGTTGGATCTGCTCATGTGCAAAGTTGATCGCGCCTAGCATCTCGGCCTCGGTCAGCTCGTAGGCCTCGGACTCGACCATCATGACCGCTTCCTTGGTCCCTGCGACAACCAGGTCGAGCCGCTGCTCGGGGTTGTTGCGCAGGTTGTGCATGTCGTCGATGGTCGGGTTGAGGATGTACTCGCCCCCTTCAAAGCCAACGCGGCAGCAGGCGATCGGACCCATGAACGGCGCGCCCGAGATGGTCAGCGCGGCAGAGGCTGCGATCATCGCGACCACATCGGGGTCGTTGACCAGATCGTGGGACAGAACGGTGCACATGATCAGCACTTCGTTCTTGAAGCCTGGCACGAACAGCGGGCGGATCGGACGGTCGATCAGACGCGACGTCAGGGTTTCTTTTTCGGTGGGGCGAGCCTCACGCTTGAAAAAGCCACCGGGGATCTTGCCGGCTGCGTAGTATTTCTCTTGGTAATGCACGGTCAGGGGGAAAAAGTCCTGTCCGGGCTTTTGTGTCTTGGCGAAGGTCACGTTGGCCATGACGGAGGTTTCGCCCAAAGTGGCGATGACCGAGCCGTCGGCCTGACGGGCGACCTTACCGGTTTCCAGTGTCAGCGTTTCTTCGCCCCACTGGATTGATTTCTTTACGAGGTTGAACATCTATCGTTTCCTGTCTGGGCCAGTCTCGGCGTTCCGAGTGCCCTTTGCATCGCGGCCCCATTGCCGCCGACCCCTGTCCTTTGCACAGCGCCGGGGTCAGGGCGCTACGTCTCAGATGGCGGGGCCATACAGGAGAACGGGGTGTTTGGAAAGGGGCGCGGGCCCAGGTGTGACAGGTCGGACCTAGCCCTGGGTCGACTGTGCCCGACCGCGCGGCATCGACGGCAGGCCCCAGGCCTTGCGGGCCGTTACCAGCCGCAGATCTTCGGGATCCATGCCAAGGCTCAGGATCGTGTCCCGGTCGTAGCGCTGCCGGGCGACGCTTGGGTCATGGCTCGTCCCGAACAACCGGTCAATCCAGCCCATCCCAAAGCTGACGTGGAAGGTGGCGTGATGGTCCTGAAAATGGTGGGCAAGGTGGCTTCTCGTGACCCGTTGACCGAACCAGCCCTTGCTTATGTTCAGATGGGCGAGGGTGTGACAGTACTCGTAAAAGGTAAACGCGGTGACAGACCCCACGAACAGCGCCACCGCCGCCCAGGTGAGCGCGGGTGTAAGCCCCACGAACGGCCATAGGACAAGGCTGTGCAGGGCGACGGCCAAAAGCCCGAAACGGACCGGATACCAGTGGTCGTTTCCCGTAAAGAACTCTGGGTCGCCGGGGAATTCGTGATGACCGATATGGCTGCGATAGAGGGCGTTGAAGACCCCCTGATCTTGCGGCGGTTCCCGATGCAGCAGAAAGCGGTGCATGACGTATTCGACCATGAATTGCAGGACGATCCCGTAGGCCACCGAAGCCATCAGCCAAGTCGAGAGGTTAAGGACCAACAGGGCCAGACCCGCAAGCCAAAAGGGCAAAAGCCGTTGCAGGCTGCCCATCTGCATCAGAACGCGAAGGGTCGGGAGCATGGGATGCCTCTTCGATCTTAATGGGTGGTATGCTTTCCCGCCTTACAGCTCCGGTCAACCGAAACGCGGCGTCATGCCCTGTGATGGGTGTTGCTCCTGAAACGAAAACGCCCGCCAGTCTTGCGACGGCGGGCGAAACGATAAGCCTTTGGTTGGCTTTGCCTTAGCGGCGGATGCCAAGCCGCTGGATCAGGCTCTGGTAGCGGGCCACGTCCTTCTTCTTGACATAGTCAAGAAGCTTGCGGCGGGTGGCGACCATCACCAGAAGGCCACGGCGACCGTGGTTGTCCTTCTTGTGGGTCTTGAAGTGTTCGGTCAGCGTGGAAATCCGCGAGGACAGGATCGCAACCTGTACTTCGGGGGAACCGGTGTCGCCTTCTTTGGTGGCGAATTCCTTGATCACGCGTGCTTTTTCTTCTGCAGTAATCGACATCGGGGTCTCCTTCATTGCAAAGGGTTATGGCGCAGGCCGGGATGTCGTCCAGCAGGGCCCGTGGAGGTATCGTTCCTTCCGGCTTGTGGGCATATCGGGAACGATGGGCGCTCTTAGCGGACACTGGCACAAAAGAAAAGCACCGATTTCAGGTCCGTCAGGTCGCAATCAGATTGACGGTATTCAAGTCCAGCGATGTTTGACCCGGAAGAATGGCGACCGGCTGATCGTCTGCCAGAAGTGTCAGGGCATCCCCCTCGACGACAGTACTTAGGATCGGGGCAGGGCCAGCAGGATCATAAAGCACGGCCAGCGTGTCTTGGGCATTGTCAAAATCCTCGAGTATGGCAGGGCCGTGCGCCCCTGCCTGCACGGCAAAGATATCTGCGCCAGTCCCACCGTTCATGTTATTGAAGGCACCACCCAGCAGGACGTCATCGCCGGCACCGCCGTTCAAGTAGTCAAAGTCAGGGGTTTCCTCTCCCGATATCCCGTCAAGGATGTCTGCTCCTAACCCACCATGCAGCACGTCCAGGCCGGCGCCGCCGACCAGAAAATCATCATCCAGCGATCCGTGCAGGGCGTCATCCCCTGTTCCGCCGTAAATCTCGTCCCGGCCCCCGCCACCGCTTAGCCGGTCGTCGCCCGCGTCACCGTAAAGACTGTCGTCGCCTATTGATCCGGCAAGGTCGTCATTGCCTGCCCCGCCATCGATTGTATCGGCGCCCCGTCCACCATCCAGCCTGTCATCACCTTCGCCACCGGATAGTTGGTCATCGCCCTCGATGGCGTCCAGCCAATCGTTGCCGGACCCGCCGGACAGGGCATCGTCGCTTGCGCTGCCTTGTCCGATCATGGGGGGCGAGATCAGTGGCTCGGTCTCGTTCAGCAGGTCGGGCAGGGCGTTGTTTGACTGGGCTCCGGTCGGGTCAGGACCGGGCCGGCCCTCGCCGTCCTCAGACCCGTCGCCGTCCTCCGGTTGCTCTGACGGACCCGTGGTCACAAACGCCATACCGAGAAACGCGGCTCCCAGCAGGCCAAGAATACCCAACATGACACGCAACCCATACAAATGGGGCCGGTAGGCTGCCCCTAGTTGAAGAACAAAACGGGTATATCAGACCAGAAAGAAATCTGGCGGTAAAACGAGTGGGATGGTTAACCAGCGCCTAGACTGCGTCAAAGAATGGCACAAAGGCGTCCAGCACCTCGTCCGGCGACTCT
>CALFSV010000123.1 GCA_937916485.1 uncultured Paracoccaceae bacterium
TCCTAGCGTCACCTTATGAGGGCAGAACATCAATAGTTTTTGGGCTTTTGGTGCTGCTTGCTGTTGCCGAAGTGCCAAGAATGGGCGGAGCAAGCCGAGAGGGGGGCACCCCTGGGCCGGGGACGACGTTTTTCAGCGTGGCGGCCAGATCTGTTGAGTAGCCCTCGATCGATTTGGCCTGGATCGGGGGCAGTCGCTGTGTGAGGGCGCCTGAAGATGTCGGATGACGGCAATCAGAACGCAGACCATGGGGCCAGGGAGGGCCCCGTCTTCCTACTGCAGGCTGATTGGACGGCTGTAACTTAGGACGCCGGGCATCCTGATCGCCTTAGGACCGGCTCACGGAACGGCCACTGTTCAGCACGACGATCGTCGGCCCATAGGGGACGCGGAACCGATCGATCCTTCGACCGTTCAAGTCCGCCAATGGATCGCGGCTTTCAAATGCTGTGGTGGTTGCTTTATCGGACCGGCCCCATTTGGGAACCGCTCAAAGGCATATGGTGGATGGCGACGTCGCGGCCAGACCTCGCGCAATAGGCATCGTCGGGTGGATCTAGACAGTCGTTGCTGTATCAGAGAAGGTCACGGTTCCGACCTCGACCCTGGCGGCAGTCAGTCGACCCGTCGCATAGGCGCCAGTGTCAATGGCGATCCGACCGGCTGTGGCACTCGCGGCTTCGACGATTGTGTGGCCATGCACGATCCAAAGACCGTCGCGCCGCGGGGAATTCTCGAAGTCACGGTGCCCCCATGTGAGGCTGCGCGACTGTTCGGCGACCGGTCTCGCGGGATCGGCACCTGCATGGACCACGCAGACGTTGCCGCTCTTGAACCACAACGGTCTTTCGCGAAGCCAGGCGATCAGCTCATCGCCCATCTCTGCTTTCAGATCGATAGCCGCCGATCGAAGGGCTGCTGGTGCTGACAGCGGCGTGACGCCCGAAACACCAAAACTTGCCAGCGTTTGCAGACCTCCATTTTGAAGCCATCGCTGACCTTCGGCCTCAGGCTCGTCCAGAAAACGCAGGAGCATCTCTTCGTGATTGCCCATCAAACATGTGTGATGGCCTTGCGAAAGACGTCGCAGCACTGCCGCGCTCTCCTCACCACGGTCGATGTAGTCTCCCACGCACACCACAGGCAGCGTCGGATCGAGGGAGCCAAGAAGCCGGTCCAAGAGGTCATCCCGGCCATGCACGTCACCAATCGCGTAAAAGCTTCTCTCGGGGCAGATCCCGCTCGGGGCAAGATCGGCGGTCCGGGAAAAGAGACGGGATATCCAGTTCGACATGGCCCTCTTGTGCCGCATTGGCGCGGGCTCGGTCAAGCCAGCGGTGTCGGTCCGCCCTACCAGTGACCCCCTCCTGGGCCATGGCCTCTCGATTATTGGATGCCGGGCTTAGGGGGGGCTGATGGCAAGGCCAAGCAATCCTGGTGATCCCCGATTGCACGCAAGAGGTTTTGACCCGACCTGACCCATCGCGAGACGCCGTGGTGAAGGTGTTCGGCGCAGGGCCGGAACCGGCATCGACAGATCAGCGCGACAAGCCGGATCAAACCTGACCCGCCGAGTGACATGGGCGCCTCCAGACACTGCTCAGAAGGCCCGGAGCTGCTCTGTCCCAATCTCCATACGTGTTGGTCCACCCATGATTTCGATAAGGACCCAAGCCCTTTGTTCTGAGTTGATCGTCTCGATCTGCGCCACGAAGTTTGCCAGCGGGCCCGTGGCGAGTGTCACCCTGTCTCCCGGCTTAAGGCGCGGCGCTGGCAACAGTTTGCCCGCCGGATCGCAGCGCAGGATCAGTTGCGAGATGAGGTCTTGCGGGACCACCGCGGGTTCCTCGCCAAAGCTGACCAGCCGAGTAATGCCATAGGTCGAGTTGACGGTGCGCCAGAGGCCACTGCTGATGTCCAGTGCCACGAAAATATATCCGGGAAAGAGGGGTCGTTCGACGGTCACGAACTTGCCGCGGCGCTGCTGCGTCACATCTTCGAGAGGCAGGAAGGTTTCGAAGCCCTGACGCCGCAGGTTTCTGTCCGCGATCCTGGCGCAATTCGGCTTGAGTTGCGCCAAAAACCAATCTCTGGTCGCCGCCTCATGTGTCATGCTCGCCCTCCCCTTCGTTCTGTCGTCTGGTTTTGCTCAGGAATTCACCTATGCAGGAGGTTCTTGCCAGGTTCTTTGGTATAAAAAGGGTTTCGGAAGGCCTCGGCACCACAGGAAACGTCGGTCTTCATGGAACTGTTAAATAGCAGGACCTTAATGAGCAGCATGACCCCAACGCACCGGGACTTGAAGGGACCCGCCGTCAGATAGATCCGTTTGGTTGCGTTCCGATCCCAACTGAACTCACATTTTGGGCCTTCTCGCGGGTGCAGCACTCTGCTATCGCTCAAAACTGAACGATGCAAGAGGCAGTTGAACCGAGAATGACTTTCCACAGGGCGCCCGTGAGGCAGGCCTTGTGCGGTAGCCTGCAAACATTCAGGCAATCGTAGATGACCAGCAAGCGCACCCAACTGCAGGAAGACACGCATTTCCGGGTTCTCCGTCTCCTTCAGGACAACCCGGAGGTATCGCAGCGCGAGCTGGCCGAAGCTGTCGGGATAAGCGTCGGTAGCGCACACTATGTGCTGACTGCCTTGATCGAAAAGGGCCTGATCAAACTTGGTAACTTCACGGCCGCGTCGGACAAGCGGCGCTATGCCTATGTCCTGACACCGAAGGGCCTGGCTGCGAAGGCGACGATCACCCGGCGCTTCCTGGCGCGCAAGATGGCTGAGTATGAGGCGCTCCGAACGGAAATCCTCGAGTTGCGCGGCGAACTGGATGAAGGCGCGCCCATGGCGCCGTCTGATGGGCCACGGTAGTCGAAATCTGTGCCGGGCGTTTCCCGGCTTGACGTCTGGAGTTTACGTTATCGCGCATTTGGGGGCGAGGATGAATTTCCCTACTAAAAAAAAAGCGAGGGGAAGCGGTTTTGAGATATCGGCCATT
>CALFSV010000124.1 GCA_937916485.1 uncultured Paracoccaceae bacterium
CCGAGCCCACCGTAACGGAGCCCGAGCCCACCGTAACGGAGCCCGAGCCCACCGTGACAGAGGCCCAGGAACCGGCCGAGATGGAAGAGATGCCCGAAGACCAGATTCTTGTCGGCACCGAAGTGGGTGACGATCTGATGGGTGGTGACGGCAACGATGTCCTTCGCGGCGGTGCCGGGGCCGACTTCCTCGTCGGCGGCAAGGGTGACGACCTGATCATGGGTGGCAAAGATCAAGACGATATCATCGCCGGCGAAGGCAATGACATGGTACACGGTGCCGGAGGTAAGGACCGGATCTTTGGAGACGACGGCGATGACGAGATCGTCGGCGGCGATGCAGCGGACATGCTCTATGGTGGCGAAGGCGATGACACCTTCATCGGCTTTGATGGTGACGACAATGACATCATCTTCGGCGGTGCGGGGTCGGATACAATCGACCTCTCGGCAATGACCGAGGCACTGGAGATCCGTCTGGGCAATGCTGGTACCGAACGTGGTTCGGTCAGCAGCACCACCCAGGCAGACACGATCTGGAGCATCGAGAATGTGATCGGCGGGTTTGGTGATGACAAGATCATCGCCAGCGAAGCGGCCAACACCCTTGATGGGGGCGACGGCAACGACACCTTCATGTTCGAAACCACGTCGGCCACAGCTGGAACCAAGATCCTGGGCTTCAGTGCCGGAGATGTCGTCTGCTTTAGCGGCATCGATGCAAACAGTGCCACGGAGGCTCGCGATGCCTTTACCCTTGCTGGGCGTGACGCAACCATCGACGTGGGTGAATTGACCTTCACTCATGATGCCGATGAAGGTGAGAACTTCACCACCATCACCGGCATGACCAACGAAGGTGAGTTCCAGCTCAAGTTGAGCGGGCACATCAACCTGGACGAAGAGAACTTCCTGCTCTGAGTAGGCTAGCTCTCTTACGACGGCGGCGGCCGGGATGTCCCCCCGGCTGCCGCTTCGGTAGCCGGGTTGCCCTTCCCGGCTACCGAACCCAACAAACTCCGAATTTCGTGGCCAATGAGCCGAAGTTCGCAAAATTCGACGCAGGTCCTGGCCGCAATCGGAAAATGGACCGGAGATCGAAAATCGCCCTCCGTTTCACCGAAAGCAACAAAAAGCTGCCCAATGCGGCCAGCGATAAAAAGCCTCTAACAGGAGAGCCTCATGTCATTTCAGTTTTGGTCTAGCCTTGCCGCAGATCCGAACCTTGCCGCAGATCCGAAGTCACCATTTTGGGATCGCATGATCCTCGATGATGCCAGGGTGACATTGCAAGATATCCAGGACCAGCTTGCCAGCCTGTTGGATGATCGTGACGAAAGTCGAGAAGATCGCGTCGATGACTTTCTGGACTGGCTGGACGACAATGACATCCACTTCGCTCGCCCGCAGGAGACATCCGAAAAGATCAAGGGAACCAAAGACGACGATGTGATAACCCTGACATCTTGGAAAACTGAAAAGATTGATGGCAAGAAAGGGGACGATCTGGTCCAGCTTGGTGATGAGTTTTGGGACTCGGATCTGACTATTGACGGATCCAAGATCATCTTGACCGACCGGTGGACCGGGCGCGAGACCGTGTTGAAATCGGTTGAGCAGATCGAGATCGGCGGCCATGTCTACGAAGTTGACGCCTTGAAAGATGCTTTGAGCGATGGGGACGTCCCTGTGATGTTCTCTGACGGGTTGGCGCGGGTCAAAGTCAACACGACCGACACCACCCCAAGTGTCATCTGGGATCAGGTGGTGCAAAGCCTTGTTGCCGAAACCCAGCCGGGGCCAACGAACGCCGCCTGCATCTATTCCATGCTGCACACCGCGATCTACGATGCATTTGCCGCCCACGACGCGCAGGCCATGCGGGTTTCCATTGATCCCGATGGCGACAACATCGAATTTCGAGATGCTGCCCCTAAATCGATCGAAGCGGCGATGCATCACGCCGGATACACTCTTCTTTCTCAGCTGTTTCCGAACCATCAGGCCCAACTCGATACCCTGATGTGGACGCGCCTTGATCTGCGGCCCAATGAGATCGACACCCCCGAGGCGATCATCGGACGTGACGCCGCCCAAGACGTTTTGCGGCTAAGGTTGGAGGAAAGGGCCGGCCTGAAGGTTGACTATAGTCCCGCGAACCCGAATCCGGACAGTGTCTCGGTTATTGATGCCTGGACACCGGAATACCTGGGCAACCACACCGGGCCCGAGGTTCAGACCTTTTTGACACCTGAGTTTTCCTTGTTGAAACCCTTCTCGTTGCCTGTGAACGACGCTGGCTCGACAGACTTCGAGGCCTTCCGTCCGCCGGCGCCAGAACCTTTCTTCCAAGAAGGCTTTGCGGACGCGCAACTGGATATCGCGGCGCGGACCATCACGCTTTCGTCGCCTGCAGTGGTTGGCGGCATCAGCTACGGTGCTGGTGACACGATCCCTGTGACACGTGATCTGGTCGGCGATGTCATCAACCCCGAATTCATCGCCCAAGCCCAGCACCTGATCGACGTAAGTGCCAACCTGTCGCCCCAAGACCGCGCCGTTGCAGAGTTCTGGGAAGACGGCCCCGGCACGTCCTACCCGCCCGGCACGATGATGACACTGGCGCAGTTCGTGTCCGCCCGCGATGGTCATGACTACGCCACGGACGCGCAGTTGTTCCTTGCGATGGGCAACGCCATGCTCGACGCAGCGATCGCTGCTTGGGATGCCAAGGTCGTCTTCGAATACGCGCGCCCGGTACAGGTTATCCGCGATCTTGGCGAATTGGGCCTGATTGGTGAGCCCGGAGTTGATGAACTCACAGGTGAGGAAGGTTTTGTGATCGCTGCCTTCGGGGGCTATGATCCTGATACCGGTGAAAGCCTTGGAACACGCACGATCTTGGTTGAAAACTTTGTCACCTATCAGGATCCGAAGGGGGGGTATTCTCCTCCCTTCGCCGAATATGTATCCGGGCATTCCACCTTTAGCGGTGCCGCCGCTGCTGTTTTGACTACCTTTTCAGGCGACACGACATTGGGGGCCAGCACGATCCTTCCCGCAAGCGGCAGCAGCTTTGATCCGACCTTTCCAACTACAAGTATGACGTTGTCTTGGGCCGATTTCGAGACCGCCGCCCAGGAGGCCGGCATGTCACGAATTTACGGCGGCATCCATTTTCAGGACGGCAATTCGGCCGGTCTTGATCTGGGCGAAACGGCCGGTAGTCTGGCTGTTGACTTGGCCGAGCAATTTGCGACCGGCACTGCCTCCGACCTCGACAGACCCTATGTGGATTGGATGATTGGCTGAACGCGGCCGGGTGGTCGCAGCTCCGTTTCGACCCCCTGGAGCGTTCCATGCTGCGATTTCGAAAGATGAGAAGACCGGAGCACTGCGCTGCCGGCCCCGTCCCGGCCTGTAACCCCTTCGACGGGGAACGCAGACTTGTAATCCGTTACGTCTTCAAGCTGAACCTCGCTGGCGCTCGTTACGAGTGACGCCGCCGTGGCGCGGCGTCCGTTGGACCGGTGTCATTGCAGGGACCGCCCGACATCCTTTGCACAGCAAAGGTGGATACATAAGAGGCGACATTTTTTGCCCATTTATCCTGTGGCATGAGGCTTCGGGCAGCTCAGTTGATTTGAATCAAGTGCAGATCGCACTCGACATGTTTGAATGACACATCCAGAGGCGCCACCGTTGAGGGGACGACTTGAAGCCGATCATGCAGACCAAGAACCTCTCCGAACGGTCGGGCCACAGGGGGGCAAGATCATGGCGGTCGACAGCCTTCGCCCAGCCTCTTTCAATTTCCGGCAGAGTTAGCAGAGAAGGGTCAAAAACATGTCTATAAACTCAATCCTCATTGCAACGGACCTTTCCGAGCGGTCGGACCGCGCCCTGCAAAGAGGTTTTCGTTTGGCCGCTGAATTGGGCGCCAAGGTCAGCGTGATCTCGGTTGTCGATGACACCGCGCCGGACTGGATGGTGGCGGAGTTCGAAGAGAAAAGCCGTAAACTCCTTGAGGCCGCGGTTTCGGCCATTGGAACGGGCGTGGAAAACGAGATCATCGTCAAAAGGGGGGATCCGATCTCGCAACTGATCGAGATCGTGAACTCGGGTGATTGCGACCTCGTCGTTGTCGGAAAGCACAGGGCCCGCGGCCTGTTTGACGGGCTGCGGCCGACGACGGTCGAGAGCGTGGTGTCTCGATCCCTCAAGCTGGTCTTGCTGGTCGTGGAACCCGCGCATGGCCCCTACGGTCGGGTCCTCGCGCCCGTATCGTTCTCGCCGGCCTGCTATCAGGCGGTGGAAAAGGCCCTTTGTCTTGCGCCCGAAGCTACGTTTCGGATGTACCACGCTTGGTTTGCCCCGTTTGAAGGATTGACGGGTGGACGCGTGTCAAACTTTGCACGTGCCGTGGAACGGGAGACCGCGGCGCAGGCCGTGTCCTGGGCCTAAAAGCTGCCCGCTTCGCTGGAGAAAGTCGTTCTGCTCCATGAAAGTGTGGGCGAAAGCCTGAGCCGCGAGATGCGCAGTTTCTCGCCCGACCTTCTTGCCGTGGGCGCCAATACCCGCGGCGTTTCCTTCACCGGGCTTGGGTCTTTCACGGCTAGTATCGTCCGCGACCCTCCGACCGATATCCTGATCGCTCGGGGTGCCGAAATGTAGGGCTAACCGGTCATTCGGCTAAGCCCGCAGGACAGGAACTCAGGGCCCTTCGTCTGATCAGGCCTGCTTGGCTAGAGCTGGGCCAGGATGCGGGCCCGCACTGTCAAAAAGCGTCCCGGGTGCGCCAATGTTTTACCGACTTATTCGGAAGAGGTTGGGGGCATGGCGACTGGTTCCAATCAGTCTGGCAGCACCCCGTCATCAATGCCAAAGACCCCGATGACGGATCGCCGCGTTTGTGCGGCAGGGCCTATCGTCCCTGATAGTGTCACTCTCGATGTTCTTCATAGGACACATCAATCCAGCATTGTCGCACTCTGGCAGCGAATTACAGGAAAGAAGCCTGCCATGAAAAATGTCCTGCTTGCGGTTTCGGTGATCCTGCCCACCTCTGTTCTTGGGGAAGGTTTTGAGGAAGCCTGGCGCCTTGGCGGGTTCAGCATGCCAGAGTCGGCGTGGTATGAAGCCAGCATCGACAAGATTATTGTAAGCAATATCGGTGTTTTTGGCCCCGATGGCGGCATGGATGGACGCCTTTCCCTCGTTTCGCGTGACGGCGTCCTTGAAGACGCGGATTGGGTGACGGGGTTGATGGACCCAAAAGGTATTTCGAGCCATGACGGGATGCTCTACGTCGCCGATGCGATTGGGCTTCAGGTCGTCTCGATCGCGGATGGCACCTTGGTCTCTACGATCGCGCTAGATGGCGCGACGTTCCCCAACGATGTGGCTGTTGGTGCCGATGGCTCTGTCTATATGACAGATTTTCTTGCCGGTGGTCTGTATCGCTATCACGACGGCTTGGCCGAGGTTTTCATGCCCGCTGGAAGCTTGCCGCTTCCCAATGGGATACTCGTCCGTGACGGAACGCTTTGGATCGGATCATTCGGAGATGAGATGCAGGCAGACTTCAGTGTCGCACAGCCGGGCGGGCTCTGGCAGGTGGACATAGCCACCAAGGCGGTATCGCCCGTCGAGACGGCACATGGGGTGGGCAGCGTTGATGGGATGATTTTCGTCGGCGAGGCTGTGATCTTTGACGACAATCCAACGGGCAAGATGTTCATTCACGATGCGGCTGGCACGCGCGAGCTTGCTTCCGTCGGGCCCGGTTCGGCGGACTTGGGCGTGATTGGCGATTTGGTGATTGTTCCAAATCTCGGCGCTGGCGAGATTGTGGCCTATCAGTATTCGGCGGACTAGGGCGCTCCGTCCCCTAGCGGTTTGGAACGATCTGGCGAGGCAGCCGTCTTGCCAGAAGGCCCTTTTTCGGTGTGGCTTGTGCGCCCCTGACGGTCAGCCGCGCTTGATCATGCGGATCGAGCCCCGGTTGGGATCGTATCCGTGCGCGGCAAGCGTGAATGCCACGATGGTGACGCCCACAACAGCGGCGCAGGAGGTCCAGTTCATCTGTCCGTCTGCCGCGAACCGGATCAGTTCGACGGCATGGGTAAAGGGGTTGAACAAGGCAATATCGTGCAGGAGCGATGCGCCGCTCTCTTCCAATTTCCAAAGCGGATAAAGGGCCGAGGACATGAGGAACATCGGAAAGACAACAAAGTTCATCATTCCTGCAAAGTTTTCGATCTGCCGCGTGTAGACCGTGATCAAAAGCCCGATCGACCCCAGCATCAAACCTGACAACAGCATTGCTGGCGCGATCCAGATCATGCCAGCTAGCGTCGTGTAGTAGCCGACCAAGGCCGCCATACCCAGAAAGACATAGGCCTGTAGCATCGACAGGATCGTCGCCCCCACGATCTTGGCAAGTAGCAGGTAACTGCGCGGTAGCGGCGTGACGAGCATCACCCGCATAACACCGGCTTCGCGGTCATAGACCATGGACAGTGCCGATTGCATGCATTGGAAAAGGATGATGATTCCAACCAGTCCCGGCAGGATGTATTCCTGGTAGGGAGTGTAGGTCTGATAGGGCGGGATGATCGAGATGCCCAACAGGTTCTGAAGCCCTGTTGCAAAGATGAACAACCACAACGACGGGCGGACGATTGCGGACAAAAGACGCTCGTGTTGGCGCATGAATTTCAGGATTTCCCGCTCGGTCACGGCATAAAGGCCAAGCAGATACCGACGCCGTATTTGTGATGCCCGTTCAGTCACAAGCAAACTCCGGCGCGTCGACGCCCAGGCTGTCAAGCGTGTTGGTCTGATGCAGGAACCCTTCGAGCGGGGCCATCCCGATGATTGCATTGGCCGTGGCCAGCAGGATCGGCTGTCTAAGCTGATTGTCCCAGGGGCGAAAGCTAAGCTGCGCGCCCTTTGAGCCGTCAAGCCGCAGAGCGTCCGAGCGCAGGAAGGCTTCGATTGCGTTGGGATCGCGCTCGAGCGACTTGGCTTCAGCCGTCAAAAGCGCCCGCATGGCAATCCAGACCGACCAGTCCTGCCAGGTCATCCGCCGACTGTCGCCGACGGCCGTCTCGAACCGGCTGTTGACCTGCGGCGCGCCGTACCGTTCAAGCGACCAGTGCCATTCTAGGGGCACAAGGTCGGTGGCGCCGACGACAGGTCGGGGTAGGGCGGTCCGATAGGGCAGGTAGCGTGAGAATTCGCCAAAACTGTCCGCTATGAAAACGGCGTCGTACTCACGGATGTCGCCGGTCAGCAGGGCCACGTTGTTCTGTTCACGTAGGGCCGGATTGGTCGAGAGATCGAATTCCCGGGTGGCCACGATCCGCAGCCGGAACCGCGCCGCTGCCTCGGCAAAGGAGGCTGCGCGGGCAATGTCGCGGTCCGTCTTGCCATGCAGGACAAGGACCCGTTCCCATCGCATTTTGACGAAATGCTGGACCAAGGCGTCCGCAATCATCCTGTCGCTGGCAGCGGTATGCAGCATCCGGGCATGACAGCGGCGGCGCAGCCAATCCTCGGGAGCGGTCGTGTTGATCAGCAGCGGGCCATTCGGGCCAAGCGCTACCGCAACCGCGTCCGCCTCTTTCGCCGGCAGATCGAGAATGAGGTACCGGTTGCCACTGTCGGCAAGCTGGCGGGTCGCCGTCGGCAGGGCTGCCTCGTCAGCAACCCGGACGGCGGAAAAGCCGATGTTTACACCCCGCGCGTCTGTCAGGAGCAACAGGTCCTCCATCGCCATTCGCGCTGCAATCTGGGGATCGCCCTGCCGGCCGTTTTCGATCCGGGCATAGGCGATGGCCTCATCGTATCGGGGATCGGGATCGAGGCCGAGAAGGGCAATACTCACAACTTCCTGTGCGGCCGCGATGCTGCTCCAAAGTGCGAAAGCAATGATGATGACAATCCGCATCAATCGTCGATCACGACCGTATGGGGCACCTGGCCGACCGGGATCGATCGGATCGGGCGTAAGCTCGCGGTGTCGATCAGCGTGATGTCGTCCGAAAGCCCGTTGACCACCACCGCGAGGGTCTCATCGCGGGTGAGCGCGATTGACCATGCGCGGCGTCCGACCAGAACATAGTCGATCAACTCGTGGGTAAACCCGTCGATGACCGCGACGTGGTTTGCCCGCCCCAGTGAGATATAGCCGCGCGCGCCATCGGCCGTCAGAGCCATGCCCACAGGTGTCACGTCTTCGGGTCGGAAGCCCGGCGGCAGAAACTGAAGCACCTCTTTGATTTCCAGTCTTGCACGGTCGATTATGCAGATTTCGCTCGACAATTCGGCTGAAACCCAAAGCTCGTTCGTGTCCGGGGTCAGGATGAACCGGCGTGGTCGGGTTCCGACAATGATATTGTCGATCACGGCACCCGCCTCGGTGTCGATGACATGCACCATGTCCGCCACTTCCGAGGTCACATAGACGGTCGAGCCGTCTTCGGACGTGATCACCCCCTCTGGTTCGGCGCCTGTTGCGACGTCATGGATCACGATCCGGCTGTCGACCTCGATGATTTCCAGCATCGAGTCCTCTTCGTTCGAGACATAGATCAGCGACTCGTCGGGCGAGAATTCGAACACTTCCGGGCTTGGACCCGTCGGGATACTGTCAACGATCTCTACCGTTTCGACGTCAATGACTTCGATCACGTCATCGTCGCCGCAGGCGACGTATAAAAGCGTCCGGTCGGCATTCAGCTTCATGTCGCGGGGCCGGCGCGAGGTTTCGATGGTGGCGATATGCTCGAAGTCCGGCGAAAACACCCAGACATCATGGCTCCGCTCGTTCGAAACGAAGATGCGCCCGGTGTCTCGGGCCATGGCTGGGGTCGCGGCAATCAGCGCGACGAGAATTGCACGAAGCATTGACCTACCTCATGATGAATGTGCCCGCGAGGCCGCGCTCGCGGTAGCCGTCGATCCAGAATGCGTAATTGCCGGGCCGGATTGGCACGAACCAAATGTCGATGCGGCCTTCGTCGTCAAACTCGACAGCGTAAAGGCCAAAGGGCTGCACCTCGAGGTCATTGACCACGACCTGATTGATCCACGAGTTGCGGAACAGGTCTGGGGCCAGCAACTGAAACTCTTCGCGCCCGTCATGAACGATTGACCAGCGGTAGTACTTTCCTGTTTCGACCTCGAACTCATTGATCGAAAAGGCCAGCTCGTCACTGTCGATTTCCATATCCGTGAGCCGGGTCGCATCGCTTGCAAGGTTGCCTTCGGAGTTTGCGAGAGTCGCCAAGAGGCTGCAGGCAAAAGCCCAGAAAATTCGTCTCATCCCGTCCTCCTCGAGCGTCTGGTTGCCGCCAGTCTAGCACCAGGGCCTCATTCCGTTTGGCAATGTTTAGAATTGGGTAAAACGTTGCTCGCGGCTGCTAACATTGCCACGGATGATGTGATCATCTATCAATTGCTGCGGGAGGGATTTCATGAAAAGACGTTATTTCAATAAGTTACTTGCGGCAAGTGCAGGGGTGGGGATGCCAGCGCGCGCGTTTGCCTTTTCGCCACCTGCCGAAGATGTCGTCGTTGGCGTTCAGCTGACAGGCACCGCCAGTTGGGAGATGCAGACGATACTGGACAGAAGGTTTGATGCCAGAAACGAGATCGCGCTTGAACTGATCGACGTGGCGAACAAGCAAGCAGGTCACATCGCCCTTTTGTCGGGTGCAGCGCACCTGATCCTGTCGGATTACATCTGGGTCGCCTCCCTCAGGGCGGCAGGCGAGCCGGTCACCTGCGTTCCTCATTCCCTAGCGGTTGGGGGGCTGATGATCCCTGCTGGCAGCGACATCGGTGCTGTCACCGACCTTCCAGGCAAAACGATTGGTATTGCCGGCGGTCCAGTGGACAAGAGTTGGATCGCGCTTCAGGCCTATTACGCACAACAGACCGGCGACACGCTGGTTGACAAGGTCGAGGCCAAGTTTGGCGCGCCGCCCCTGATCAACGAACTTCTGGGGAACGGTGAGTTGGATGCGAGCCTCAACTTCTGGCATTTTAACGCCCGCGCCAAAGCCGCGGGCCATAGAGAGCTGATCTCAGTCGCTGACATGATGACTGGGATGGGGATTACCAATCAGCCGCCATTGCTGGCCTGGGTCTTTCTTGAAGAGACAGCCAACGAAATGGAAAAGGCGTTGGTTCATTTCTTTGATGCGTCGTTCGAGGCAAAGGCATTGCTGGCGTCTGACGATGCGATCTGGGAGGAATTGCGCGACAAGATGGGGGCGGCGGATAACGACGCGCTCTTCCAAACACTCAGGGACGACTATCGCGCCGGTATCGTTACGGGCTATAATGACGAGATGATCGACGCGGCCGCCACCGCCTTTGCGATCATGGCGGATTACGGTGGTCCGGAGTTGGTCGGTGATAGCGCGACGATGGACCCAGGCACGTTCTGGGCCGGCTACCGCGCCTAAGCGGGTGGCGGAACGGGGGCCGATGGGGCAGCAACGCGGCGATCGAAGCTTTTGGATCGAAGCTGCCTCGCTGCCGCTTCTTCTGCTTGTTTGGCAGGCCTGCGCCATGATGGTGGCGCACCGGCTGTTTCCTGCCCCCATTGCTGTGTTCCAGGAGCTCTGGTTCCTGGCGACAGAGCGGTATCTGTTTGCGGACCTCGGAGAGACGCTTCGCCGGGCCGCGATTGCCTTTGTCGCCGCGATGACGATCGGGGTTGCCATCGGCGGCGCGCTGGGTCGGTTCAGGGCGCTTGACCGGTTGTTCGCGAGCTGGATCCTGATCGGGCTGAACATTCCGGCGATCGTGGTCGCTATCGCCTGTTATATCTGGCTTGGGCTGTCCGAATTTGCGCTAATCCTCGCGGTCACGATCAACAAGACCCCGCTGGTGGCGGTCACTATGCGGGAAGGGGTGAGGGCGCTCGACACCGGTTTTTCCGAATTGGCCCGGGCCTATCGCGTTTCTTTCTGGCGGCGCCTGCGCCTTATTGTCGTGCCACAACTGATGCCCTTTGTGTTGACCGCGGCCCGGACCGGGCTTTCGCTGATCTGGAAGATCGTGCTCGTGTTCGAAGTTCTTGGCAGCGACGGCGGTGTCGGTTTCCGGATCGGTGTCTACTTCCAGAATTTCGACATCACGGGCATTCTGGCCTACACGCTCAGTTTCATGGCGGTTGTCATCGCCTTTGAATACCTCGTCATGCGACCCCTCGAACAAAGGATCCTCGGATGGCGTCAGGTGTAGCGGTTTCGATAGACATCAGGGCAAAACGGTTCGACGGTGCGACAGGGCTGCTGTTCGAAGGGCTCCGGCTAGATGTTGCCGAAGGCGAAGTGCTTGCCTTGGTCGGTCCGTCGGGGGTCGGCAAATCCACGCTTCTGCGGATGATTGCCGGAATTGATACGACTTTTGACGGCGTGATTTCGGTATTCGGAAAGCCGGCAAGCGAGGGGGGGCCACCGGGCTTTGTGTTTCAGGATCCCCGGTTGCTTCCGTGGCTAAGTGCGGTTGCCAACATCCGCGCCGTCAGCCCGGCCACGACGATGGACGAGGCCGTCGCGCTTTTGAGTGAGATGGGGTTGTCCGGCTTTGAAGCGGCCCTGCCGGGGAGCCTTTCGGGCGGGATGCAACGTCGGGTCGCGTTGGCGCGGGCACTGGCCGTAGAGCCCCGGTTGCTTCTCCTTGACGAACCTTTCGTGTCAATTGACCGCAAACTGGTGCGCGAGCTGCATGATGTGATCAGCCGCATCGCCGAGAAACGTCGCCCGACGATGATCCTGGTCAGCCATGATCCCGAAGACGCGGCACGGCTCGCCGATCGGGTGATATTGTTGCAGGGTCGCCCGGCCAGGATCGACTCAGAAACATATCTCGACACTCCACGCGACGTCCGCGATCCGGCGAAGATTCTTGATATC
>CALFSV010000125.1 GCA_937916485.1 uncultured Paracoccaceae bacterium
CGATAAAGATTGAGTTTACGGATGTGTTGGCGTTGTCAGACACGGCGCTGTCAGAGTAAACTTGCTTGAAGCGGGCAGGGCGACTTTGTAACCCCGTCTAATGACAAAATATTCCCCATTCCGCTACATGAAACCTGGCCCGGGGTTCCTAGTCCATATTGCCTAGGCCCGTGGACCGGGAACCAAGAACCAGGGCCCACGGTCCATATACCACGCACCTTCGACCTACTTAAGATTGTTGCCTGAGCTCAGTTAGCTCGGATTGGCTTTGCTCGGGCCGCGGTCCGTGGGCCAACGGCAGGGGTTACTGTACCTAATCGCTACAGTTGATCTGTAGGGCTAAGGACCTCTCACCACTATTGTAAGGCCCCGCGTCTCGGACCACGGGCCTTTAGTGTTCGGTTAGTGGATTCATTGGGGGATTGTTTTGTTTGGTAACTGCATCTTTATTCACGCACTAGTTTCAAGCTGAACCGAGCTGCTGTTCTCGCTGAGTGGTGCCAATTATTGAGCGCATAGATTCAGGCTGCACCAGCAATCCGATGCGTGTTCTCATTCGTCTGACAGCACCTATTGCTTTGCACAGATAGTTGGGTATCCGGATCCCTGCCTAAAGGCGCGGTTATTATCGGGTGCCTGGGCATATAATTAAATGTCTAAGGTGTTAGCTTTTTCCCAATCGCTAAAGTGGCTACAGAAGTCATTCCATTCAGACTGTTTCATTTTCAGGTAGGCGGCTGAGAACTCTTCACCCATTGCCGCTTTGAGCCCTTTGTCTTTGTCATATTCACGCAAGGCATCAAGCATATTGAGCGGTAGCTTTGGCGCGCCGCGCACTTTATGGCCCTCAGCATACATATCAATATCATAGCGTTTCCCAGGATCAGCCTGCGCTCGGACGCCGGACAGGCCAGCAGCAATAATGACCGATTGCAGCAAATATGGATTAACTGCCCCATCTGGAAGGCGAAGCTCAAAACGGCCAGGGCCGGGGACGCGCACCATATGGGTACGATTATTGCCCGTCCAAGTCACCGTATTGGGTGCCCAAGTTGCGCCAGATGTTGTGCGTGGCGCGTTGATCCGTTTGTAGCTGTTAACGGTTGGATTAGTAATAGCGGCTAGCGCGGAGGCATGTTTCATGATCCCACCTAAGAAATGCTTGCCCTTTTCGGATAGCCCCAATTCGGCAGTTTGGCTGCTGTCGTTTGCCTCCATAGCAAAGATATTTGTTTTAGCTGCAGCGCCGGGGGCATCCCAAACCGAAATATGGGCGTGGCAACCATTGCCTGTCAGCCCCTCAACAGGCTTGGGCATGAACGTTGCCCGATAACCATGTTTTTCTGCGACGGTCTTGGTCATGAATTTAAAGAAACTATGCTTGTCTGCGGTGGCCAAAGCATCGTCAAAATCCCAGTTCATCTCCCATTGACCGTTAGCGTCCTCATGGTCGTTTTGATAGGCTCCCCAGCCCAATTCAAGCATATAATCGCTGATTTCGCGGATCACATCCAAGCGGCGCATAAAGGCTTGCTGATCGTAGCAGGGTTTCGCCGCAGTATCATAGGGATCAGAAATTCTGTCTCCTGCTGGGGTGAGCAAAAAGAATTCTGCTTCGATCCCAGTTTTCACATGCATCCCTTTGGAGGCGGCCTGTGCTATCAAGCGGCGCAGAACATTGCGTGGCGCTTGGGCTACATCCTCGCCCTCCATGACACAATTGGCTGGAACCCAAGCAATCTCTTTGTTCCAAGGCAGAATGACAGCCGCTTCTGGATCGGGAATGGCCAGCATATCGGGATGGGCCGGGGTGAGGTCGAGCCAAGTGGCAAATCCTGCAAATCCTGCGCCATCTTCTTGCATATCGCCAATGGCGCGTGCTGGCACCAGTTTTGCCCGTTGCCCACCGAAAAGATCAGTAAATGAAATCATGAAGTATTTGACGTTGTTATCTTCAGCGAACTTTGCCAGATCTGTTGCCATGGTCTTTTTTCCCTATTGGTCTTTGATATGAAATAGGGTGCGGCCCGTAATGCGCCGCGCCCCTGAGGTTCAAAATAATCCAGATTTTCCAGGCCACCAATCCGTGCCCGCCAATGGAACCTGCGCCATTGCTGCCGCTTCCAAGGTCAGTGCCACCAGGTCCTCTGGTTCCAAATTGTGCAGGTGGTTTTTTCCGCAAGCCCGTGCAATGGTTTGCGCTTCCAAAGTCATCACCTTGAGATAATTACGCAGGCGCCGGCCCCCTTCAATGGGATCAAAGCGTTTCATTAGCTCTGGATCTTGCGTTGTGATGCCCGCGGGGTCTTGTCCTTCATGCCAGTCATCATAAGCACCGGCGGTTGTGCCGAGTTTGTTGTAATCTGTTTCCCATTTTGGATCATTGTCGCCAAGCGCAATCAACGCGGCCGTGCCAATGGCTACTGCATCGGCCCCAAGCGCCATAGCTTTGGCCACATCAGCCCCCGTTCGAATACCGCCCGAGAGGATCAGTTGCACTTTGCGGTGCATGCCTAAGTCTTGTAGGGCTTTGACGGCTGGGCGCACGATGGCCAGGGTTGGCTGGCCTACATGTTCGATGAACACATCTTGGGTAGCCGCTGTGCCGCCCTGCATGCCGTCCAAGACAATTGCATCTGCTCCAGCTTTGATGGCCAGAGTAGTGTCGTAATAGGGGCGGGCACCAGCGACTTTAACATAGATTGGCACTTTCCAACCAGTGATTTCGCGCAGCTCTAAGATCTTGATTTCCAGATCATCCGGGCCGGTCCAATCGGGGTGCCGACAAGCCGAGCGCTGGTCAATACCTTTGGGCAGGTTGCGCATTTGTGCCACCCGGTCGCTGATCTTTTGACCCAAGAGCATACCACCACCGCCGGGTTTTGCGCCTTGACCAACTACGATCTCAATCGCATCTGCTTTGCGTAAATCATTAGCGTTCATTCCATAGCGCGAGGGAAGATATTGATAAACGAGTTTGGACGAATGTCCGCGCTCTTCAGGCGTCATGCCGCCATCGCCTGTTGTGGTTGACGTGCCGGCTTCTGACGCGCCGCGTCCAAGCGCTTCTTTGGCTGGACCGGAGAGCGCGCCAAAGGACATGCCGGCGATTGTGATGGGAATGTCCAAATGGATGGGATTGGCCGCATTCAATCCACCGATGGTGACATTAGTGTCGCATTTTTCACGGTATCCCTCCAAGGGATACCGCGAGATTGAGGCCCCCAGAAACAAAAGATCGTCAAATGTTGGGAGTTTGCGCTTTGCGCCACCACCGCGAATGTCATATATTCCTGTAGCCGCAGCACGACGAATTTCACTATTGATATCTTGTGTGAACGTTGCTGATTGCCGGGGCGTGGTGCGCGGGATACCGCTGTCATTATTGTTCATTTCTTAATCCCTTAATAGGCATTATCGACGTTGAAATTGTAGAGGGTTCGAGCAGAGCCGAAGCGCTTGAATTCCGCCGGCTTTGCATCGCATTCGCCTTGTAGCAAAAGCTCACGCAGAATTTCCATATGCTCTGGGCGCATTTCTTTTTCTTCGCAATCTGCCCCAAGTGATTTGACTGATCCGCGTACGAAGATGCTAGCCTCATAGCAGCTGTCACCCAACGCGTCGCCGGCATCGCCACAGACCACTAAATTGCCTGATTGCGCCATAAAAGCGGACATATGGCCAATATTGCCGTGGACGACTATGTTAATTCCCTTCATTGAAATCCCACAGCGCGAAGAGGCGTTGCCTTTGATAACCAAAAGTCCACCATTACCAGTGGCGCCGGCGTATTGGCTGGCGTCCCCGTCAATTACAACTTTGCCGGACATCATATTTTCTGCGACGCCGGGACCGGCACTGCCTTTGATGTTCACTGTGGCCTGTTGGTTCATGCCTGCGGAATAATAACCAGTTGAGCCATGTATAGCTACTTCGATTGGCGAATCTAGGCCGCATGCAATCGCATGTGCACCGCGCGGATTTGTAATTTCCCAGCTGGTTTGATTTGTGGTTTCATTTTGAGCATGTAATGTCGCGTTGAGCTCACGCAGGCTGCCGTTTGCAAGGTCATATGTTTGCATTTTAATGTTTCCAGAAATAAACGGTTGCGGGTTCAGGCTCCCAAACGCGAGCCTGCTCAATGCCTGGCAGGTTGACCAGGGCTCTATATTCGCTGCCAAAAGCTACATATTGCTCGGTTTCTGCCATCACGGCGGGCTTGCAGGCAATGGGATCACGTACAACGCCAAATCCGTCTTTTGTGCCGACCACGAAGGTAAAAAAACCATCAAGATCTTTTAAACTGCTCTCCAAGGCTTCGCCGAGGCTACTGCCATTTTGCATTTTCCACGTTAGATAGGCTGCGCCGACTTCGGTATCGTTTTCAGTTTGAATGTGCACGCCATCGCGGCGCAGTTTTCGGCGTAGGGAATTGTGATTTGACAGAGAACCGTTATGGACCAGGCACTGATCGCTTCCGGTATTGAAAGGGTGTGCGCCCATAGTCGTCACCGCTGATTCGGTGGCCATCCTCGTATGGCCAATTCCGTGGCTGCCGGACATTCTTTTGATTTCAAACCTCGCGGCCACATTTTTTGGCAGGCCAACTTCTTTGTAAATTTCTAAACTTTCACCGATGCTCATTACGCGCAAATTAGGGCGTAAATCTTCAAGAGCTAGGCGGGCGCTGTTCACTTGATCTAAGGCCAATTCCAGCACAGCGTGGGTGCTTTGAACTCGCAGATTGACATCGCCTTTGACCTGTTTTTCCAAATCGATTTTAAGAGAGTTAAAATCCATATCCGGCGTGTCTGATTGGACTGTGATTTTGGATGTGTTTTCAGCGGTGTCACCATATATTGCTATTCCAGCACTATCTGGTCCACGATCTGTCATTGTGATCAACATATCTGACAGCATGGCTCCAAGCTGAGTTTCCATTGTTTTGTCTTTAAGGAAAAGACCAACTATCCCGCACATGCGGCATTCCTTTCTCAATAAATGACCCGAACTGGTATAAGTCGAAGTTTAGCACCAAAATTTGTATGGATCAACTATGGGAAAAAAATTTTCACCTCAGGTAAATAATATTAGCAAAATTTTACTCATTTATTTTTGTTCTAGCTATTGTCGAATCCTTTTGGTTGTAAGGCGCATCGTAAAAATACAAAGAGGAAATTCGTGGAACAACAATTGGCACACCTCACCGCACAAATGGCTGCATTGAAATCCAGTTCTGGTGTTACCAACACCAGCCTTGTAGAATTGTATTATTGCGTAACAATCCCTCTTATGATCACCATCCATGCGGGCTGTTTAGCATATGAAATGGGGGTACAGATTGAGTCGTGTGGTGCGCGATTTGCCTGAGGAATTGGCCAATTATAAAGGTTTCATAGAAAATCGCTGTATGATGCTAGACTGCTTGTCACAATTTGACGATGGCCTGCCGATCTTGTGGGGTGTTGCCAGACGAACACATTACCCCGTTTTTGCAGCGATAAGATTTTCGACTAAGTTTTTACGGCATTCAGCTATTTTGTGGGTAACTGATGATGGAGAGATAACGGGCGGGCAGTTGTACTAGCCTTTCTGGTCCATGTGGGCTGTCAGCATCAAAAAATAATGTGTCCCCTGCGGTAAGCGTGTAGACCTCATCTCCATGCCGGTAATCGACTTCCCCCTCCAGCATATAGATGGTCTCAATCCCACCATGTTGGAAGGTTGGGAACACATCCGCCATGGTTGAAAGGGTAATCAAATAAGGCTCAACGATTACCCCGCTTGTATTAGCGCCTATATGCCCCAGAAGATTATATTGATGGCCCGCCCGAGTGCCGGCCCGCTCGGTCTCAACTCCTTCACCATTCTTTGTGTATACTGCTGCGCGGTGCTCCTCAAAGCGGCGTAAAAACGCGCTGAGCGGCACAGACAGCGCATTGGCAAGGGTCTGTAAAGTCTTGAGGGACGGGGAAGTGTTGCCGTTCTCAATCTTTGAAAGCATGCCAATCGATAGGCCAGTTAGGTTGGCGAGCTCAGTGACCGTCACCTCTTGGCGTAGCCGAAACGCACGCACTTCGCGACCAATGGCCACCTCAAGAATTTTTTCACGCATTCCGGTGATTCGGTGGGGATCCTGTGTGAGTTTTACAACCATGTCTGGAGTAATTTTTTCAATATTCATTATAGATCTCAATATTATGCTGTGACCACAAGATCTCCGGATCAGTTCTCTTTTTAGTATGATATTTATGAATGAAAAGAAAATCCAGTCTCTTGGTTTTTTGATTTTTGACGGCTTTCCGACGGCTTGTGTTACCTCAAGGCACTGTCAGACAAAACGAGCTTAAGACGGAGCGGGCTGTTTCGCAGCCTCGCCGTATGACAAAACACTCCCCATTCAGGTACTTTGAAACAAGCTCAGAGATCATCCGCTTGGCTGTGATGCTGTACGTTCGTTTTCCGCTCTCACTCCGT
>CALFSV010000126.1 GCA_937916485.1 uncultured Paracoccaceae bacterium
CGGGGGTTTGCCATGCAGTTCGCCCCGATTGGCCCCCGGGCCGGCAATTCGAACTTCTGGCCGTAGTTTTCGCAAACGAACCCCCGGCACGGTCCTTCCAGAACCTCAACCCGGTAGAGAAGTCCACGCGGAAGGATCGCGATTTCCTGTGGCGCGATGTCGATGACGCCCAATTCTGTGCAAAACCGCAAACGGCCCTCCTGCGGGACGACCAAAAGCTCGGAATCGGCGGAATAGAAATAGGCGTCCACCATGCTTTGGGTGACAAGGTAGATGTGGCTGGCCATGCCGACCTGGGTGTTCACATCGCCCGCCGTGGTCATGGTGCGCATACCGGTCAGCCAAGTCAGTGGCTCTGCCGAATGCGGTATCGGGTCCCAGCGGTATTGCCCAAGGCTGGTCACATCCTCCGGTATATGCGGGGCAGACTTCCAATAGGGCAGATCAATCCGTTTATATCGGCCCGAATGCTTGACCGAAGGTCGAATGCGGTAGCACCACGTCCGCTCCGGCCGCTCGGCGGTAAAGGCCGTCCCCGAAAGCTGTTCCCCATACAGGCCGTAGTTGCATTTCTGCGGGCTGTTCATGCCCTGCGGCAGGGCACCGGGCAGAGCTTCGGTTTCAAAATCGTTACCAAAGCCCGGCATATAGCCTTCGAGGTTGCCAATCTGTGTGGCGGCCATTGTGAGGCCGTGGGTGGCGGTCGCTGTGGTCATAGTATCGTCCTCGTGCAGCCTTTGCCCGGGCTATTGGTTGCTTTTGTAACTATCAACACCTATTCTTGACGCTATGACCGAGACAGACCCGTTTCTGCTTCAGGACTTTTTGCCCTACCTGCTTAATCAGGCGGCTGAGGCGACGAGTCTCGACTTCCAGAAGTATTACAAGGCCAACTACGGGATGTTGCGGACCGAGTGGCGGGTGCTGTTCCACCTTGGCCGCTATGGTAACCTGACGGCCAAGGAAATTTGTACCCACGCCAACATCCACAAGACCAAGGTCAGCCGCGCCGTTGTCGCGTTAGAGGCCCGCCGGTTCCTGACCCGTACCGAGGTCGCCCACGATCGCCGTCACGAGATGCTGTCGCTGACCCCCAAGGGGCGCGCCGCCTTTGACGATCTGGTGCAAGAGGCAAAGCGCTATAACACAAGGCTCTTGTCCGCCTTTACCAAGGACGAACAGGCCACCGTCCAGCGGTTTTTGGTGCGGATGGCTGACAAAGCGTAGCAAAGGCACCCCTCGGACCGTTGAAGAACCTGCCTGGCCCGACCGTCCGTCATCGCGCCAGTGGGCCTAGGTTCACACCGTCCCAAATCCCCCCATCTCAAAACCGCAGAGCATGGCTCGCAAGTTGATCTCGATCAGGGCAGCCGCAGCCGAGGCGGCTAAGGTGATCCCGATGCACTTCGGGGCGGCAACTGGGGTGATCGTACCGCAGGTGCCACCTTACAATATGATGGATTGAGAGATGACCTACACAATCGACCGAATGTTTGTCGGGGCGGAGTTCGCCGATATCGACAAAAGGACGCGTGCGGCCCTTGCCGATAATGGTTTTGGCGTCCTGACCGAAATCGACGTTACAGCCACGATGAAAAACAAGCTCGGCGCGGAAATGCCCGGTTACGTCGTGCTGGGGGCCTGCAATCCAAAGATGGCCTACGGTGCCATCGAGATCGAGCCGCGCGTCGGCGCCATGCTGCCCTGCAACGTGATCCTGCGCGAGGTCGCAGGCGGGGTCGAGGTCAGTGCGGTTGACCCTGTCGCCTCCATGCAGGCCATCGAGAACCCCGCCCTTCTGGCCGTCGCCGCACAGGTGCCGGACCTTCTGGCCAAGGCGGTCGCAGCGATTTGATGGCGCGGGGACGAGGCGTTGAACCGGGTCACAGCAGGATCGGACGGGCGTCGTTATTCCTCTGTCCGCAGGCTGGCTGAAAGGCTGGCCACAAGACAGGCCACTAAACGGGCCACAATACAGGCCACAAAACGGGCCCGCCTGAACTTTGCTGAACTCCATGCCCCGATCCACCCTCTGGAAGGACGCACCCGTGCCCACCACTGAACATTCGCCCCGTGGGCAAACCTTGATTTCGCCAGAGGGACCCCAGCCTGCCCCCACAGCCCGCGTCCCTGCCCTCCGCCAACCGTTGCCCACGTCCCGGCCATCGCGGCGCCGGTGGCTATGGGGCGGCGCTGTCATGGTTGCGATTGCTCTGATCGGAGGGGTATATTCGCAGGTCTGGCGGGTCACCCCGCCCGTTGTCGCGGTCGAGACTACGGCCCTTGCCCCCGTCACGCGGGTGCTGGCCGTCAACGGCCAGATCGCGGCGGTCAACTCGGTTGAAGTACGCTCTGTCGTCAGTGGCCGTCTGGACGAGATCCCCGTGGCCGAAGGCGACCGGGTCACAGCGGGCCAGGTTCTTGCCCAGATCGACGCCGCCGCACAGAACGCCATCGTGCGTCAGGCGATGGCCGGGCTTGATGCCGCCCTCGTCGCACAGCAGCAGGCGACCGAGGCCTATGACCGCTCCCTGTCGCTTGGTACCGCCATTGCCCGCACCGCGCTTGAGGCTGACGCCTTCGCCGTCCGCTCCGCCACCCAAGAGGCCGCCCGTCAGTCGGCCACGCTGGATCAGGTGCAAATCGTGCTTGAGACCTTTACGATACGCGCGCCTTTCGCGGGCACGATCCTGGACCTTTACGCCGAACCGGGCCAGTTGACCGGCCCGTCCAGCGCCCTTGTGACCCTCGCCGACCTCAGCGATCTGGTGGTCGAGGCGGATGTCGACGAGGCCTATGCCACCCAGATCGCACTGGGCC
>CALFSV010000127.1 GCA_937916485.1 uncultured Paracoccaceae bacterium
AAAGGCCGACCATGCACTAACATTTAAACTGGACCACTCAATGGGGGCAGACCAGCTAAGCGCCGCCTTCCACGCAGTCTTGCCATCAGATCTTAATTTTTGGTTAACGGCTGCAGCCTTGGCCGACACGACTGCGACCAATACGTTTTGTCCGTCCCATGGTCGCTGTTCAGAGTCGCGGTCCTACGAGTCCGCCCCTTTTTTGTGGGTTCGGTCAGCGGCTATGCTAGCCTGAGTGCAACTAGCACAAGGACCCACTCCATGCCATCATTCAAGGCCAAGCTGCAGGAGACGGATCGCCGTCTGACCTGCCATTTTTGCACGATCCCCTCAGCCATTGTGACCCAGGCCATAGTGGCCGAAGGGGCCGACGGCGTGATTATTGATCAGGAACACGGGGCCATCGATCTGGCCAGTCTGCATGCCATGATCGCCGCCACAGCAGGCACCGATTGCGCGCCCCTTGTCAGGGTGGTCGAGGCGACGGACGCCAACGTCAAACGCGCGCTTGATCTGGGGGCGGAGGGTATTTGCTTTCCCATGTTGCGGACCCCTGACGATGTGCGCAAGGCCGTGGCGACCCTGCGCTATCCGCCCAACGGCACCCGTGGCTTTGGGCCGTTCATCGCACAGTCCCGCTGGCAGACATCGGTTCAGGACTATCGTGCCCAGATTGAGCCGCACCTGGTCTGCATTCTGCTGATCGAAACGCTCGAAGCGGTCGAGAACATCGAAGAGATCTGCGAAATCGAAGGGATCGACATGATTATTCCGGCCCAGTTCGATCTAAGCACGGCAATGGGGTGCTCGGGAGAGTTCGACAATCCCGACTTGATGGCCGCCGTCGCCAGGATACGCGAGGCGGCGACTGCCAAAAGTATCCCCCTTGGACAAGTGGCTTTGTCGGAAGAGCAGGCAAAGAAATACCTTGCCAGTGGCTACCGGATGATCGCGGGGTTTGATGCAGTCTGGCTTCGGGTCAAGGCAGCAGAGGCGCAAAGCTGGCTGAAACCCTGAGGCACTATTTGTCCGGCGCAATCAGGCCAAGGCCGCGCAGGTAGACGCCGATCCCGGTTTCCAACAGGTCCTCTGGCGGAAACGGGCTTTTCGTGCCGGGTGAGCCGCGGGCGAATAGCTCGACCACACCGTGGCTCATCGCCCAGATATGGGCGGAAAACATCTGGGGGGGCGGGCGTTTGTCGGCGGGGATGTGCTGGCTCAGCTCTTCTGCGGCCTGTTCCAGCACGCCCATGGCGCGGGTGGCGGCGGCGTTAAGCTCGGGCGTGCGTTGGATGGAAATGCCGCTTTCGAACATGGCAACGTAATGGCCGGGATACTTGCGGGCAAAGGCGAGGTAGGCCCGGCCCGTCGCCTCGAACGCCGCAAGGGCTGAGGGTTGGCCCTTGTTGTAGGCATGGTCCATCAGGTCGGCAAAGATGGCATAGCCCTGCAAGGCCGCCTCGGCGATCAAGTCTCCGCGCCCTTCGAAATGGCGGTAAACGGCGGCAGGCGTCACGCCAGCCTCGCGGGCCGCTTCAGACAGCGTAAAGCCGGTCGGTCCCTTTTCCTCGATCAGGGACAGACAAGCCTCAACAAGGGCTTGGCGCAGATTGCCGTGATGATAACCGCGTTTGGTCAAGGGTCAGGGGGTCCCCCACATATTGGGCCAGGTATCCGGCGTGCCGACGAACTTGTCGTCGCGCCTGCCGATCGCCTTGTCGGACTTGTTGTCATAGGGCAGCGCGTTCAGCACTTCGCGCAGGACGCTGGCGCGGGCCCGCCGCTTGTCATCGCCCCGGACCACGGTCCAAGGCGCCTGAGGGCTGTCGGTGCGGTCCAGCGTTTCGGCGATGGCGCTGTTGTACGCGTCCCATTTCTTGAGGCCCTCAACATCGATCCAGCTGAGTTTCCATTGCTTTAGCGGGTCTTTCTCACGTTCCAGGAACCGTTCAAGCTGGGTGGCTTGCCCGATGTTCAGCCAGAACTTCTTGAGCACGATCCCCTCATCCACCAGCATTTGTTCAAAGGGGCCAACCTGGCTGAACCAATGTTCGCGCTGTTCGGGGGTGCAAAAGCCAAAGACATGTTCGACCACGCCCCGGTTGTACCAGCTGCGGTCAAAGATCGTGATCTCTCCGGCGGCGGGCAGGTGCGAGATGTAGCGCTGGAAATACCATTGGCTCGCTTCGACTTCGGTCGGTTTGGGCAGGGCGATGACACGCGCCCCCCTAGGATTAAGGTTTTCGCGCAACCTATTGATCGTACCACCTTTTCCGGCGGCATCGCGACCTTCAAACACCAGAAGGACGCGGGCGCCGGTCGCTTTGACCCAGGCCTGCATCTTGACCAGTTCGATCTGCAGATCGTCCATCGCGTCTTCGTAGTCGTCCTTGTCCCAGGCCTCGGGATAGGGAAAGCGCGGGTTGGGCACGTCATGCTTACCTGCGTCTTCAAGGATTTCCTTGAGGTGCGCATTGGCGGGGTCGTTGTAGAAGGCGCTGATCGCACCGTCGAAGGGAAGGGACATCTGCTCGTCTCCGTCTTGTTCCCCCCAATATGGAGGCGCAGGCGGGCTAGCGCAATCCGGCCCGGTCGTTCACCCGCTCGGCGGCCCGGTCAATGGCGGCCTCGACGGCCTCGGGGGCGATATGGTGTGGCATATGGCCAACGCCTTCCAGAATGGTGAGGTTGGCGCCGGGGATCAGCTGGCTAAGCGGTTGGGAATGAATCGCCATCGGCACGATTGTGTCGAGGTCGCCGTGCACAATCTCGACCGGTAGGGAAAGATCTGCGTAACGGGCCGACATCTCAACCACGAAGGGGCGCAACCCGTTCACCTGCCGCGAGTTGGCCCGCAGGCTGTCGCGCCGGATCGACAGGGTGGCCCCGATGGCATGGGCATAGCCTTGCGGGGCGGGGTTCGGGGTAAAGATGCTGCCCACAACGGATTCGATCGCCTTTTCAGGGACAAAGGCGGTGATTTGCGGCGGGACAAGCAAGCCACCAAGGGCTGACCCGTTGATCTGGTACAGCAGACCCAATGACCCTGGCCAAGGCATCGTGGCCCCGGACACATCGACCAGGGCTGCGATATTGTCGGGATGGTTCAGCGCCCAGGCCATGGCCACGGCCGCACCGTAGGAATGGCCCAACACAATGGGGCGATCCGCACCCAGCTGGGCGGCGGCGGCCTGCAACAGGGCGGCCTGTTCGGCGGGGCTTTCGGCGCGCGAGGTAAAGGCGCTGTCATAGCGGTCAGCGGCCCGGTCGGTATAGCCCATGCCCGGACGGTCAAAGACGATGACGCGGTAGCGGTCGGTCAGACGGTCCAGAAAGGAGAACGTGAAATCGCGGGTGTTGCCGCTGGCCCCATGGATCAGCACAAGGTCAGGGCCACTGCCTGCCACCACCGCATGCACCTTGCGGCCGTCTACGGTGACGAACTGACCTTCGGGCGGGTAGGCTGCTTCTGACGAAGCCTCTCGGATCGTCGCCCTGTAGCTGACAAGGGCGGCGTATCCGGCAAGGGCGACAAGGGCGGTGGCGAGGACGAGTTTAAGTGCCAATTTGGGTCATCTCATAGGGCGTTGTCTGGTAAATCTCGTTTATCCAGTTGCCATATAGGAGATGGGCGTGACTTCTCCAGCGATTGGCAGGCAACCGACTGGGATCGTCATCAGGGTAATAGTTCATGGGGACGTTGATCCTGGTCCCGTTGGCGACGTCGCGGTCGTACTCTTCCTTCAACGTGCCGCTGTCGTATTCGAAGTGATTGAAGATATAGAGCGCCCGGTGCGCTTCGTCCTGCACCAGACAGGGCCCGCTGTCAGCCGACGCGAGCAGGGTGACAAGACCCGGAACGGCGTCGATCTCGTCCTGCCGCATCTCGGTCCAACGGCTGACGGGAATGACGAAATCATCGGAAAAGCCTCGTAACAAAGGGACGCCCTGTCCAAGAGTGACATGATTATAGCAGCCAAAGGCCTTGGCGGGCAGCATGTGTTTGGCCAGACCGTGGAAATGATACAACATCGCCATCCCGCCCCAGCAGACCCCGAATGTCGAATGCACATGGGTCTGGGTCCAGTCAAAGACGCGCTTCATCTCGTCCCAATAGCTGACCTCTTCGTAAGGCAGGTGCTCGATTGGGGCGCCGGTGATGATGAACCCATCAAACTTTTCACCCGAGGCTTCGACTTCGGCGAACGAACGGTAGAACTCTTCCATATGTTCGGCGGTGGTGTTCTTGCTTTGATGCTCGGTCATCCGGATCAGGCTCAGCTCGATCTGAAGGGGGGTCGCCCCGATCAGCCGGGTGAACTGCGTCTCGGTCTGGATCTTTTTCGGCATCAGGTTCAACAGCCCGATCCGCAAGGGCCGGATATCCTGACGTGATGCCTGATCCTCATCCATAACCATCACGCCCTCTTGGGTCAGGATGTCATAGGCGGGCAGGTTGGCAGGCAGTTTGATGGGCATCGGGGGGCCTTTGGGGCTGTTCTGGACGATGGTGGCGTTTCGTAGGGAGGTGGCTTGTACCGCAGGAAATGGAGGTTTGACACCGAAATGTGAGGGGGCTGAAACGCTGCTCTCTAACCGGCGCTTCGGGCGTCCAAAGCATGGGCAATGAGGCTCACGAAGTCCGCCTCGGAGGTCACCTGTGCCAAATCATGGGCTGGAAGGGTCAGGCCCCAGCGTTTGGCCATGGCCGCATAGCGCGGCTGCCGGTGCGCCAGCGCCCTTGCGTAGGTCCAGCGGATAAAGGTGTCGGGGTCGACCTCGGCCTCGTTCAATGCGGTTTCGGCGAGATAGTCGGCCCAGGCCTTGGCCAGGAACTCGGGCTGATAGGCCATGGGCTTTGGCGCCTTGTCGAACCGGCGAACAAGCTCTGCTGTGTGGTCCTCGCTGCCTTCGATCCAGACGATCAGCGTGCGTTCGGCCAATGCCGACATGATCGGATCTTCGGGGTCGTCGGGATCGACCCATTCGCAGATCGACCCACCGGTATCGCAGATGAAATGCGGGTAGCCATAAAGCGCCTGCGCCCGGTCGATGAAATGACCGGTATCGAGCAAGGAGGCCCTTTCGGCTGCCGCAAACTCGGCCTGGCGCCGTGTATACTCGGTAAAGGGGAGGCCACCTTTGTCCGGGTTGCCGGGTTTGCCCAGGTAGGTGGAGACCGGGTTAAGGTTGTCAAAGGTGATGTTCGATCCGATGTAGATGGAATCGGACAACAGAAGGTCGCGCAAGAACGGCACCTTCATCGCTTCGCGCTTGGCGTTGTCGGCGATCAGCTCGCCCATATAGCGGGTGCCGATGCGGTAATCGACCGAGTAGTGAAACCAGTCGCCGCTGCCCCGCAAGATGTGGCTGATGTGGGTCTTGCCCAGACCCGACATGGCAAACACAAGCACCCGCTTTTGCGGCGCGTCGAGCCAGGATTTTGCATTTGGATAAATCATGCGCCCTTTGCTAGCCGGGCGAGGCGGGGGGCGCCAGAGATTTCTTGGCCCTTCCAGAAAGCTGGCCCGCCAAGCGCCCGTCCAGCACTACGAGTCCCAGGGCAATCAGCCCGAACCCGGCAAAGGCGCGTGCGGGCAGGGCCTCTCCCAGGATGATCGCACCGGCCACGATGGCGACGGGGGCGACCAGAAGCGTCGTCAGCATGGCGTTGCCGCTGCCCGCCGCCGACAGGACCCGGTAGTACAACAGGTACGCCAACCCGGTCGCCACGATCGACACATAGGCCAGCGCGGCCCATGTGTTCAGGGAAAGGTCAAACCGGATCGGGCCTTCGACAAGGCTGGCGATGGGCAGCATGACAAGGGCCGAGCAGGTCAGCATCCCCGTCGCCGCAACCTCGGGCCGCAGTCCTTGCAGCCGCCGGCGGGCCCAGACCCCGGCAATACCATAGCTGACCGCCGCCCCGAGAATCGCAAGCTGACTGACCGAGCGCAGATCAAGCGCCCGCAGGTTGCTTAGCCCGATGGCTGTGGCAACGCCCACAAATCCGATGGCCACCCCGATGGCCCGCCGTGGGGTCAGCCGTTCGTCAGGTTGGAACATCGCCGCCAGCAGGACCCCCCAGACCGCGGTAGAGGCGTTCAAGATCGACGCCAGCCCCGTCTCGATCGATTGCTGCCCCCAGGCGATCAGGCTGAAGGGGATCATGTTGTTGAACAGTCCCATCACCGCAAAAGCGACCCAGACCCGCCGCCCGCGCGGCATCGGGATGTCCCTTGCCAGCAGATAGAGCCATAGCAGGATCATGGCCCAGGTGGTCCGATGGGCGACAACGGCAAAGGGGCCGATCTCATTCAGGGCGACCCGCATCCCCAAAAAGGAAAAGCCCCAAAGACAGGCCAATAGGCACAGGGCCGCCCAGCTGCGGGTTGTCATGATGACTTGGGTTTGGGACGACGTTTTCATGCGGCCAGCTAGACCCCCACGGTCCTCGTCCGCAATCCGGAACATGCTTGTCCATCACGAAAAAGGGCCCTGCGGTTTGCAGGGCCCTTGCTGTCATTCGCGGTCCGGGGACGGACCAGGTATTAGATCAGAACCGGAAACCGATGCTGAAGCCGGCGGACAGCGCGCTATTGTCGGTAAAGTCCGCAACGGCAACGGCAGTCTCGGGTTGGGCGTTGCCAAAAACGGTATAGCGAAGACCGCCCGACAGGACGACGTTGTCAAAGGTGTATTGACCACCGACGCTGACCGAGGTGTTGCCGTTCGTTGGCGACAAGGGCGAAACAAGCGGATCGCCTTCGGCCTCATAGCCGACCGAGATCGAGCCCGAGAAGGCGTCTGTGAACCGTCGGCCGATGCCAAGGCTATAGCTGGTCCCGCTGTCGATGTCGGTCAGGCTGCCTCCGGATGTGGCCAAGGCAAAGAACTCGGGCGACACGATTGTATCGGCATATTGGGCATAGCGGATCTGGCCGAACAGCAAGGTGTCGGCCATGATGCCTGTCTGAAAATCGATGTTGACGGCCTGCGGCGCCTCGACCGTGGTCACGCCGATCCCGTCCAGACCACCGGTCGCGACCGGGGGCAGGGCGGAAAGGGCCACACCGCCGAGGGTCTCGACCGAGTTGAAGTCATGGGTGATCGCGCTCTGATAGGTCACGGCAAGGCGCAGTGCGATGTCTGGACGTTCGAATGCGGCACCGACAACATAGCCATAGCCCGTGCTATTTTGCAGTTCGACATTGTAGCCGTTCAGGTCGCCATAGCCCGCGCCCGACAGGGTGATGTCGCCGCTCAGTTGCTGGCCACGAACACCGGCATGAATGCTGAAGTTGTCGTTCAGGGCAAAACGACCGATCGCAGTGATCGCCGCACTGTCCAGCCGGGCTTCTGTTCCGCCAAGGGCCGTTGTCGCCGGGCTGCCCGGGTACAGGACATCTACGCCGAAAGGCTGGTCAAAGATCAAAGCCACCGACATGCGAGGGTTGACCTGATACTTGATGCTGCCGCCCATCTGACTGAAATCGTCGCCGACGCTGTCGTAGGCAGCTCCTCCAAAGCCTGCCAGATCAGCGCCTGAAAGGCTGGGCATGATCATGCCATAGCTCAGCTCGACATAATTGCCGGTCTCAAAAATGGCGGTGATGTCCTGATTCGAGCGATCCAGACCCACGGCGCCAGCCGTCGTGGTCGTCAACAAAAGAATCGTGCCCGTTACGCCTGCAATCTTCATGTTCTCTCCCCGTCACATGAACGTTACTGTCGCAGCACCCTTAATTGAGATGGTTCATCGGTCAAATACTGACGTCGCGTTCCATGTATCAAAGTTACACCCGTAACTTTTGGGCATCGGTGCAATCTAGGGGCTGATCAGGACTTGCGGACTGGCTGACCGCTTCTGATGTTCAGCCAGTTGCCGCCGAAAATCAGTGCAGCCCCCAGAAACACAAGCGGATCAAGCGGCTCGGCATAGACCAGCGCACCGACGACGGCGATGACCGGCAGGCGGGCAAAGTCGATGGGCATGACCACGCTGGCCGGGGCCAGAGACAATGCCGTGGTCAGGCAGTAGTGCGCCAATAGACCGGCGCAGCCGATCAGCACCACCCAAGGGGCAGTTGTGGCTGTTGGCAGGGTGATGTCCCCGTCAAATCCCGCGCAGATCAGACCGAAGATGCCTTGAAACACGGTCAGGAACAGCAGGATGCTCATGGTGGTTTCCGTGCGGGTCAATTTGCGGGTCGCGATGGCGGTCAAGGCAAAACAGACCGCACTCATCGCGGCCGTCAGGACGCCCAGATTAAGTGAGGCGGCACTGGGACGGGCCACGATCAGGATCCCGACAAAGCCGATCAGCGCCGCGACGATCCCGATCCGGGTCAATCTTTCGCCCAGCAAAAGCGGCGACAGGACGATGACCCAAAGCGGTGTCGTGAACTCAAGCGCAAAGACCTGGGCCAGGGGCGCCACGGCGATGGCGTAGAACCAGAGGTTCTGTCCTGTAAAATGGGCGAGGTTGCGGGCAAGATGCAACCCCGGCTGGTGCAGACGGACACGCGAAAGTGCGCCAGTCGCGAACCCGATGATGAGCACGATGCAAATCCCGGTCATGCTGCGATAAAGCATGATTTCAAAGGTATCGAGGTCAATGCTGACCGTGCGGCCTGCAATCGCCATGGCAGTGAACGAGGTGATGGCCCCGATCATCCAGAGCCCTGCTTGAAGGACGGTTCCGTCCTTGGGCACGAAGGCGGTCGCCTGTTGATCTGCCATTCTCGTCGCTCCGGCGCCGGGCCGGTACCGGGGGCGCCCAATTTCTATCAGGACAGGTCCGCGCCCTGGGGCTGACCTGTCACTCCCACTCGATGGTTCCGGGCGGTTTTGAGGTGATGTCGTAGGTCACCCGGTTAATGCCTTTGACCTCATTGATGATGCGCGTTGCGGTTTCTCCCAAAAAGTCGTGAGTAAAGGGATAATAATCCGCAGTCATCCCGTCGACCGAGGTGACCGCACGCAGGGCGCAGGCGAAATCATAGGTGCGGCCATCGCCCATCACGCCGACGGTGCGCACCGGAAGGATGGCGACAAAGGCCTGCCAGATCTCATCATAAAGGCCATGGCGGCGGATCTGGTCGATGAAGACCGCATCCGCCTTGCGCAGGATCTCAAGCTTTTCGCGGCTGATCTCACCGGGGCAGCGGATCGCAAGGCCGGGGCCGGGAAAGGGATGACGGCCGATGAAGGAGGCGGGCAGACCCAGCTCATCACCAAGCGCGCGGACCTCGTCCTTGAACAGCTCGCGCAGCGGCTCAACCAGTTTCAGGCCCATCTTTTCGGGCAGGCCGCCGACGTTGTGATGACTTTTGATCGTGACGCTGGGGCCACCACTGAACGAGACGCTTTCGATGACGTCCGGGTAAAGGGTGCCCTGCGCCAGAAATTCTGCCCCTTCGATGTCATTGGCGTATTTCTGGAACACGTCGATGAACAGGCCGCCGATTATCTTGCGCTTGGTCTCGGGGTCGCTAACGCCATCGAGGGCCGACAGGAACAACCCGCTTTCATCGGCGTGGATCAGAGGCAGGTTGTAGTGTTCGCGGAACATGCCCACGACCTGTTCGGCCTCGCCCAGACGCAAAAGGCCGTGATCGACAAAGACACATGTCAGCTGGTCGCCGATGGCCTCGTGCAACAAAACCGCCGCGACAGAACTGTCGACACCGCCGGACAGGGCGCAGATGACCTTCTTGTCGCCGACCTGTTCCCGGATCAGACGGATCGCCTCTTCGCGGTAGGCGCCCATAGTCCAGTCGCCGGTAAAGCCTGCGGCCTTTACGAAATTCTCGTAAAGCATCTTGCCGTTGGGGGTGTGATGGACCTCCGGATGGAACTGCACGGCGTAAAAATGCCGGTCCGTGTCGGCGGTGATGGCAAAAGGCGCGTTGGGCGAAGTGCCAAAGACGCGGAAACCCGGGGCAATCCGGCTGACATGATCGCCATGGCTCATCCAGACCTGTTCGCGGCTTTCGGCAAACCAGCCATTGAGCAGGTCAAGGCGTTCAGCGGCCGGCGTCACATAGGCGCGTCCAAATTCGGCGGTGCCGTCGCCGCGTTCGACCTTTCCGCCCAGCATCTCCATCATCACCTGCTGGCCATAGCAGATGCCCAGAACCGGAACGCCCAGGTCGAACACCGCCTCGGGCGGGCGGGGGGAGCCTGCGTCGATTACGCTGGCCGGTCCGCCCGACAGGATCACCGCCTTGGGGGCGAAGTCCGCAAGGAACGCGGGTGTCACGTTCTGGAAAGGATGGATCTCGCAGTAGACATTCAACTCGCGCAGGCGACGCGCGATAAGCTGAGTGACCTGTGAGCCGAAGTCGATGATTAGGAGGCGATCATGCTGTGTCATGCCTTCCGATAAGGCCGCAGGCCACGCCGCGCAAGATGCGGGGCGGTCGAAAAATCCTTGCAAGGATTTTTGGCGCGTTTTTTCCGATGGTGGCCCTTCTGACCGTCGCGATGGCTGAAAATTCTTGGCCAAGAATTTTGTGGCACCGCGCATGTCGCTTTCGCACCGGAAAGGACGCAAACCCTGCACCGTCGTCGGGGCCAGAGGGGTATCACGCCTCAACATTCGCTTTGGCCATGCCTGCATGGGCCATGTCTGCTTGGAAGGAATTAGGATGTCTGATGGTGTCGTGAAATCCGAACGGCGGGCTCGTGGCGGAGGCGGCGCGGCGCGCCGCGCCGAGCGGACGGCCGTCAGCGTCGAGACGGCGCGCTATATCGAGCGCAATATTCCGAACTTCGAAGTTCTGACCGAAGAAGCGCTTTTGATCATCGAAGAGAACGCAGAGATTGTCCTCGAAGAGATCGGCGTGAACTTTGTCGACAATCCCGGCGCGCTCGAGCTTTGGCGGCAGGCCGGCGCGGACGTTCAGGGCGAGCGGGTCCGCATTCCCCGCGGGTTGGCCCGGACGCTGTGCAAGACAGCGCCTTCGAGCTTTATCCAGCATGCCCGCAACCCCGAACGGTCGGTCGAGATCGGCGGGCGCAACCTTGTGCTGGCTCCGGTCTATGGCCCTCCGTTCGTGCGCACCCTCGAAGGTGGCCGTCGCTATGCCACGATCGAGGATTTCCGCAATTTCGTAAAGCTAGGGTATATGTCCAAGTGGCTGCACCATTCTGGCGGCACGGTGTGCGAACCGACGGATGTACCTGTGAACAAGCGTCACCTGGACATGCTGCATGCCCATATGACCCTGTCGGACAAGCCCTTTATGGGATCGGTGACAGAGCCAAGCCGGGCCCAGGATTCGGTTGATATGTGCGGCATTCTCTTTGGTGAGGATTTCGTTCGCGACAACACCGTCATGACCTCGCTCATCAACATCAATTCGCCCCTGACTTTTGACGGGATCATGATGGGCGCGCTTGAGGTCTATGCCCGCAATATGCAGGCGGCCATCATCTCGCCCTTCATCGTTGGCGGGGCCATGGCACCGGTGTCCGTGGCCGGCACCCTGACCCAGGTTCTTGCCGAGGTTCTGGCCGGAGTGGCCTACAGCCAGCTGGTGCGCGCCGGCGCGCCGGTCATTTTCGGGGCCTTCGTCACCTCCATCGACATGAACTCGGGCGCACCTACCTTTGGCACGCCCGAAGCTGCGCAGATCACCTATGGCGCGGGTCAGCTGGCCCGCCGGCTTGGCTTGCCGTTCCGCTCTTCGGGGTCATTCTGCGGGTCCAAGCTGCCTGATGCCCAGGCCGCCTACGAGACGGCGAATAGCCTGAATGTCGGCCTGTTGTCGGGCGTCAACTTCATGCTGCATGCCTGCGGTTGGCTGGAAGGCGGGCTTGTTGCCAGTTTTGAGAAATTCGTGATGGACGCCGACCAGTTGGGCACTCTGCATCATCTGGCGAGGGGGGTCGACATGTCCGAGAACGGACAAGCCATGGACGCCATTCGCGAGGTCGGCCCGGGCGGCCACTACCTGGGCTGCGCTCATACCCAGGCCAATTTCAAGCAGGCCTTCTGGCGATCGGACCTGTTCGACTACAAGCCCTTTGAAACCTGGGACGAAGAAGGGGCGCGGGACACGCAAGTGCTGGCTGCAGCCCGGGTCAAGCGCATGCTCGAGACCTATCGCCAGCCTGAACTGGATCCGGCTATTGCACAGGCTCTAGACGCCTATGTGGCGGAAAAGAAGGCCTCGGTTCCGGACGCATTCCTGTAGCCTCGCTGTCTGCGACATCGACCTGGGCACGCAAGGCCCGGGCTTCACCGAGCAGGGCGATCAGCACATCTACATGGACGGCCGGGCTATAAGGCGCGCCGGGTTGGCGGCGTCGGTCGTTCAGCTCGCGCTCGATCTCGATCAGGGCAAGGATCGCCGGGTCTGTTCCGGGTAGCACAGCTGTGCCCAAAAGGCGGGGCAGGCGATGGGTGCGTCTGTAGTCATCAACCCCAAAACGCGCCGCCTGCACCAAAAGGCGGGGTCGGTGCAGGGCTGCGATCAATCCGGCAAGGTCATGCATGACGGGAGGCTCCTCGTGTCAACTGCGTTTTACAGGTCCGAGTGTCACTCAAATTTGTCGCCGTTGCGCCCTGTGGATAGGTCAAGCACGGTCCCTTAAGCATTGTTTGCATTTTGGAAACAATGCTTATCCACACCCTTCATTGTTAAGATTTGGGTAAGGAATGCCCTCTTAGGTTGCGGGCTGTAGCCAACGAGGAAACCTGACCTGCCGCCTTGCCGGAGACGGGTCGAGCAAATGGGAATATGACGAATGACATCTGACGGAACCGCCGCCGCCTTGGCGAACCTCCCGGAATGGGTGCCCGAACGTGCGCGCCTTTACATCGCCCATACTGAAAACGGCCTGCCGATCCGGGCGCTGGCCCGCGGGTCCGAGGTGCATGCCTCGACAGTCCTGCGCCAGATCAGGCGGCTTGAGCAGCGTCGCGACGACCCGCTGGTTGACGGGGCGCTCAAGACCCTGTCAGCCGTTCTGCCCAATGCCATCGCCAATGACGGGAGGTCGCCGATGGATAAGCGCACCAACGGGGCTGTCCCCTTCAACGGCTTGCCGGACATGGCAAAGGTGTCGGATGAAGGGCTGCGGATCCTGCGACGGCTGGCCGAACCCGGTGCCGTTCTTGCCGTGGCCAGCGACATGGAAATGGGTGTTGTCGTCCGCGAAATTGGTGACGGCGAAACCCTGCGCACCGCCGTTGTGACCCGTGACATCGCGCAGGTCATGGCCCTGAAAGAATGGATTGCCTGTAGCGATCCAGACGCCCGGATTGCCCGCTATCACATCACCAGTCAGGGGCGGGCCGCGCTCAAGGACTTGATGGCGGCGGATGAGAACCGGGCCCTGTCGCTGTCCGATATGGAAGGGCTAAAGCGAGATGCCAAAAGCCCCCGCACCTGGTTGGCGGTCGATACCGACGACGCCCAGCTTTCGCTGTTGCGTAACGGCTTTGTCGAAAGCCCGCTGATCGGATTGGCCCGACGGCGGGACAGGGATGGCAAACCCTTCCTGCGGCGCGACCATCTGGCTGCGGGCGAACAACTGCGCGAGGATTTTGAGATTGCGCAGATGGGCGGGGCGGGGGCCGGGCCAAATTGGCTGGACTATGTCGGAGGCATTCCGCCTCAAGGCCCGGATCTTCCAAAAGCGTCCCGCGCGGCCCATGACCGGGTGGCTCAGGCTCTGGCAGAGTTGGGGCCGGGCCTTGGCGATGTCGCGCTCCGGGCCTGTTGCTACCTTGAAGGGATGGAGGTTCTTGAGCGGCATATGGGCTGGTCGGCCCGGTCGGGCAAGATCGTGCTGCGCATCGCGCTGCAACGCCTGATCCGGCACTACGCCCGAACGCAGGGACGCTTTGGCCCGATGATTGGCTAGCCGGTCCCCGGTGCGCGGTTGCGGGCCGGGATGCCAACGGCAATCATGCCTTCGGGCACATCGCGGGTCACAACGGCATTGGCACCGATCTGGGCGTGATCCCCGATGGTCACGCCGCCCAGAATGCGCGCGCCTGCCCCGATGTCCACATGGCCGCCGATGCGGGGCACCGCTCCGTCACGATCCATTCCGATGGTGACCTGGGACATCAGCGTGCAATTTGGTCCGATGGTGGCCTTTGGGTGAATGACGACGCCATTGGGATGCGGCATATGCAAGCCGCCACCGATGGAGGTTCCCAAATGAATCTTGGCCTGGGTCACAACAGTCCAGACCCTGTGCGACAGGACCCAGCGGCGGCGGGCGATCTTGGCCCAAAGGCCAGACCGTGCCTGCCAGTAGTCGTAGCGCCGCAGGGCCTTCAACAATCGTCGGGACGGGTCCCAGAACACCTTTGGCACCTCGCGATGCCATTCGGGTTCGGTGGCAGAAACGTCTCGCTTGTCTTTCATTCCGGATGCTCGATCCTCGCGGCTGATTGGATCGAACCATGCGCGGGGAGGCCGGGCGGGGCAATCGAAAAACATTGGCCGAAGCGCGGTTGGTCTATCGCGCCCTTTTATGGTGCATCAATTGGTCAAGCGGAGCTGGCTGATCTGGGCCGCGATCCCACGAAAGGCGGTGGTCAGGTTATTGTCAGTGACGGAATAGAAATGCGACGGGCTGCTGGCGCAGCTCTGGATTTGGGCGTTCGTCTCGGGGTCGGTCAGGAAGGCCACGCCAAAGACCACCACGCCGTGGTCTTTCGCGCCGGTGCACAGGCTGTTGAGATTGCGGGCAGCCCTGTCCGAATCATAGACCGTGCGGCGGTCGTCCCAGCGGTCCAGCATGTCCGTGACAAGGTTCTCGGGATCGTATCTCCTCACCGGCTCGAACTGAGGCGTGATTCGGCCGTCGGTCATCAGGACTATGTATTTGGCCACATCGGGGAGTGAGTAGCGGAGCGGGCGGTCGCGAAACTCGGATGGCACCACACCCTGCGCTGAAAGGGCGGCAAATGCCGGCTGCGACGACGGGTGCGTGAGGGCAAAGCCCCACTTCATGCCCACATCAGAGCCAGTCCCGCCATTTAGGCGCAGGCCGTTTACATAAGCGGTGATCTCTGACAGCGACTGGCTTGCATAGAGGATTTCGTTGGTCTCGTCATAGGGGCACCATCCGAAATCGCCTTCGGCCTGCGCATTAAAGGCCGAAAAGAACGGGCCCTGGGGCAGTCCTCTCGAGGGCAGAGCCGCGGTGACCATTTCGTCCAGTGGGATCACCATGCAATGGCTGAGCGACGGCCAGCGATAGGCCTGGGGTTCGGTGTAGTAGGTTGCCGGGTCATATCTGTAGCTAAAAAGTGACAGCGGAATACGCTCTTCCATCAGCGGGCGGTGGTATCGGACGCCCCCCAGATAATTGAACATTTCGCGCCCCGGATTTACCGAGCCGCCATAGGGAATGATGTTGA
>CALFSV010000128.1 GCA_937916485.1 uncultured Paracoccaceae bacterium
CCGCGAGGTTGCAGAGCTTGGAATGAAGCAAGACGGCGTGTTACCACTCTGGTTCGGTGAAGGCGCCTGGCCGACCAATTCACTGATTGTGGACGCTGCAATTGCCGCGCTCAAGGCTGGCAATCATATGTACCAGCCGAACAATGGCGCGATGGCGCTGCGGCAAGCGATTTGTGCTTATAGCAACGAACTTCTGGGCAGCCGTCTGAAACCGGCTCAGGTCACAGTCACCCCTTCCGGAATGCAAGGCCTCATGCTGACGGCTGAATTTCTTGTGACTCCCGGCGACCGGGTTGTCACAGTTGAGCCGGGCTGGCCCAATATCATCGGTGCTTTCAAGGCGACCGGCGCAGAGATTGCGAGCGTGGCAATTGCGCCGAAGGGCGGTCATTGGGCGCTCGACGTGGAAGAGCTGATCGCGGCGCTGACACCGGGCACCAAAGCGGTGGTGATTAACTCGCCCAACAACCCCACCGGCTGGACCATGCCGACCGAGGAGCAGCGTCTGGTGCTGGAGCATTGCCGCCGGCACGGCATCTGGATCGTTGCCGATGACGTCTATTCCCGGCTCTACCGCCATGGGCGTCACGCACCCTCATTCCTGTCGATGGCAGAGCCTGAGGATTTGCTGGTCTCCGTCAATTCGTTTTCAAAATGCTGGTCGATGACCGGATGGCGGCTTGGCTGGATTACGGCGCCAGCCGCGTTCGAGGCGAAGCTGGGTCAGCTGACCGAGTTCAACACCTCCTGCACAGCCGGTTTTGTCCAGGAAGCGGGTATTGCCGCCCTGCGCGACGGCGAAGCGGAAATTACCAGCCTGCTGAGCAAGATCCAGGCAGGGTATGAAATGACTGCTGAGCGCCTCAGCGCCTTCTCGCGGGTGGAATTCATTGAGCCTGATGGTGCCTTCTATTGCTTCTTTCGGGTTGAGGGGTTGACCGATAGCTTCGCCGCGGCAGGTGAAATCCTTGAGCAAACCAAAGTCGGGCTGGCGCCCGGGGTGGCGTTCGGCCCCCAGGGGGAAGGTTATCTGCGGCTCTGCTACGCGCAACCTGCCGATGTTCTCGAAGAAGCCTTCGTGCGGCTCGAACCATTTCTTTCAAAGTGACGTCTAGAAACTGGGATCAATATCATGACATATGAATTTAGCCTTGAGGGCAAGACCACCTTGATAACCGCCGCCGGGCAGGGCATCGGGCGCGCCAGCGCTGAGGCTTTCGCCAAGGCCGGTGCCTCGGTCATTGCCACCGACATCAATGAAACTGCTCTGGCCGAGCTTGAAGGGCTTGACGGCATTACAGCATGGAAACTGGATGCCACCAATCCAGAAGACATTAAGCGAGTATTGGCAGAAGCTGGTAGGCTGGACGTGTTGTTCAACTGCGCTGGATTTGTCCATGCGGGCAATATCCTGGAAAGCACCGAGGAAGACTGGGACTTTGCCTTCGACCTGAATGCCAAGGCCATGTACCGCCTGTGTAAAGCAGTTCTGCCGGGCATGCTTGAACAAGGCAAGGGTTCGATCATTAACATGTCCTCGGTGGCATCTTCATTGAAGGGCGTGCCAAATCGTTTTGTCTATTGCGCGTCCAAGGCGGCGGTTATCGGCATGACCAAAGCGATCGCTGCTGACTACGTAACCCAAGGCATCCGATGCAATGCAATTTGCCCTGGTACCGTGGATAGCCCGTCGTTGCATGACAGGTTGCGCGCAACTGGCGACTATGAGGTAGCGCACGAGCAATTCATTGCGCGCCAGCCCATGGGACGCGTTGGCGCAGCAGACGAAATTGCAGCGCTTGCAGTTTACCTAGCCTCGGATGCCAGCGGATTTACCACGGGCCAAGCCCATATCATCGACGGCGGCTGGGCCCTCTAAACGGAGATTATCATGAAACTTTTACGTTACGGCCCGAAAGGGCAGGAAAAACCCGGTATCGTTGACGCCGAAGGCGTTGTGCGCGATCTGTCCGGCTTGGTGTATGACATTGCTGGTGACGTTCTGACGGATCAAGGCCTGGCCGGCATTGCCGAAGCTGACCTGTCGTCGCTGCCTGCCGTTGAAGTCGACCGATATGGTCCATGCGTCGGCGGTGTGGGCAAGTTCGTCTGTATTGGACTCAACTACTCAGACCATGCCGAGGAGAGCGGGCTGGAGGTGCCGCCGGAGCCGGTGATCTTTGCCAAGGCGACCTCGGCAATTTGCGGTCCCAACGACGCGGTTGAAATCCCCCTTGGCTCGAAGGCCACCGACTGGGAAGTTGAACTGGGAGTGGTGATCGGCAAAGAGGCAAAATACATCGATGAGGCAGACGCTCTCGACCATGTTGCGGGCTACTGCGTGATCAACGACATTTCCGAACGTGATTTCCAGAACAAGCGCGCGGGTCAATGGACTAAGGGCAAATCAGCCGACACCTTCGGGCCCATCGGACCGTGGTTGGTTACCCGCGACGAAGTGCCGGACCCGCAGAATCTATCAATGTATCTGGACGTGAACGGAAAGCGCCGACAGGACGGCAGCACCAACACTATGGTGTTTGGCGTGGCTCACCTCGTCTCCTACCTTTCGCAATTCATGAGCCTTCAGCCAGGCGACATTATCTCCACTGGCACCCCTCCTGGTGTCGGCATGGGGATCAAACCCGAACCCGTTTATCTCAAGGTTGGCGACAATATGGAGCTCGGCATCGAAGGTCTGGGCGTGCAGCACCAGAACGTCATGGCAGCAATCAAAGGGGCATAGCGATGGAAAACCAGATCGCGGTGGTCACCGGTGGCGCGCAGGGAATTGGTTTGGCTGTGGCCCGGCTGCTGATCCAAAAAGGTGTGCTTGTTGCCAGCTGGGATATAGATCCAGGCAACAAGGACGCCATGGCTGACCTCGGCAGCAATGCAATGGCAGTTGACTGCAAAATCAATGATTTGGCGACAGTGGAAGCCGCCTATGCGCGCACCTGTGAGGCATTCGGTGTTCCTTCTATTCTAATCAACAGTGCGGGAATTTCCGGGCCGAATGCGCACCTGGATGCTTATGACCCTGAGGCTTGGAAACAAGTCATTGATGTCAATCTCAACGGCACTTTCTATGTGAACCGGGTCTGCGTTCCAGGTATGAAAGAGCAGGGTTATGGTCGCATTCTGAATGTGGCCTCCGTTGCGGGCAAGGAGGGCAATCCCAATGCCTCTGCATATTCAGCTTCCAAAGCGGCGGTAATTGGTCTGACCAAGTCTTTGGGAAAGGAGTTGGCTGGATACGACATCGCGGTCAATTGCGTAACACCCGCCGCCGCCCGGACCCGGATTTTCGATCAAATGACCCAAGAGCATATCGATTACATGCTTTCCAAAATTCCCCGTGGTCGGTTTCTGAAAGTTGAAGAGGCCGCGGAGATGATGGTTTGGGCGGTATCACCTGAAAACTCGTTCACCACGGGCGCTGTGTTCGATTTGTCAGGCGGCCGGTCCACCTACTAACTCTTGTAAATTAAGTCACTTGGAGGAAAACCCATGACAGATAATGACAAAAAAGCCGCTCTCACCGAACGCCTTGCAAAATGCTACAGCGGAGCAGTTTATGACGCCCTGCGCGAGAGAGGGATCGACAATACTGTTCTGCCCAAAGACATCCGGCCGATTGACGATACTCATGTTCTTGCTGGTCCCGTTTTCACAATTTCAGGAACACCAAAACCTGGGATTAGTGCTGATGATGCTCTGCTGGCTTGGACGGGTTTCCTTTCAACAGCGCCGTCTGGCCATGTCGTAGTTTGCAATGGCCACACCGACGACATCGCGATGATGGGGGAACTGTCTGCCGAGACGCTCCAGATGCGCGGTGTGCGCGGATATGTGACCAATGGCGGGTGTCGGGACAGCAATTTCATTCGTAACATCGGTTTCCCCGTTTTCCATCGCTTCTACACCGCCCGCGATGTGGTGGGCGCATGGTCGGTCGACAAAATGGAAGTCCCTGTGCAGATCGGTGACGTTGTCGTTAAGCCCGGGGATTTTCTGATTGCCGACATTGATGGGGCCATCCTTATCCCAGGTGAAATCGCTGAAGAGATCGTGGCTGAGGTAGAGGAAGTGATGAACACCGAGAACAAGGTCCGCTCGGCTATCCGTAGCGGGACGGATCCGAAGGAAGCCTACTTGACCTACGGGCGCTTCTGAGCGGTCAAACTGGCGTAACGGAACTTGGAGATACGAATATGCATATCGGTTTGCCTGACCAGGGCTGTTTTGTTCTGCGGGTCTGGAATCCAGCGGTTTCAGGGCCTTCGGTTTGCTACTTGCGCGACGGATGCATTGTCGATGTGACCTCGCGTGAAGTGGCAACAGTACGCGACCTGCTTGAGCAGGACGATCCGGCGGGCTGGATCAAGTCTGCCTCAGGCGAAGCAATTTGCACGCTGGGCGAGCTCGAGGAGAATTCCGTCGAACGGCCTGATCCTAAATTACCCTATTTTCTGGCGCCCTGCGATCTGCAGCCAGTTAAAGCATGTGGCGTGACCTTTGTATCCTCAATGTTGGAGCGGGTGATTGAAGAGCAGGCACTCGGTGATCCTACCAAGGCCAAGGCGATCCGCGGGCGCTGCGAGACTATTTTAGGCGATAGCCTGACCGGGATTGTTCCCGGGTCAGACCAGGCAATTGAGTTGAAGAACGCGCTTCTCGCCGAGGAAGCCTGGTCGCAATACCTCGAAGTCGGAATTGGCCCGGATGCGGAAGTTTTCTCCAAGGCTCAAGCGCTGTCTTCGGTTGGCTGGGGTGCAAGCGTTGGCCTGCATCCAATGTCGCGCTGGAATAATCCGGAACCAGAAGTGGTTCTGGCGGTAAACAGCCGGGGCGAGGTCAAGGGGGCCACACTCGGAAACGACGTGAACCTTCGCGATGTCGAAGGCCGTTCGGCGCTGCTGCTTGGAAAGGCAAAAGACAACAATGCCGCCAGCTCGGTAGGACCTGCCATTCGCCTCTTTGATGGAACCTATTCGATCGCGGATGTGCGTAAAGCGGAACTTGATTTGCGGGTTACCGGGGAGGATGGCTTTGTGATGGACGGTCACAGCACAATGGCCGAGATCAGCCGCGACCCGCTGGACCTGGTCGGGCAGGCTTATGGTACGCACCATCAGTATCCCGATGGGTTCATGCTGATGATGGGAACCCTTTTCGCTCCAACCGAGGACCGTGATCACCCCGGGGGTGGTTTCACGCACAAAATGGGTGATATCGTGACCATTTCAAACTCTGATCTGGGTGCTCTGGTCAATACCGTGCGCCTTTCGACCGAATGCCCGCCCTGGGACTTCGCAGCTTCGCATCTGATGCGCAATCTGGCCCGCCGTGGCCTGCTCTGAACGGAGACACTCATGCTGAACGGAAAACATCTAATTGCCGGCGAATGGCTCGACAGCGACAGCACCTTTTCTTCACAGCCTGCACATGGTCCGGCTCATAATTTTACCGCGGGAACCGCGAAACTCGTGCAGCGCGCCTGTGAAGCGGCTGAAGACTCGTTCTGGTCCTACGGTTATTCCAGTCGGGAAACACGTGCGGCCTTCCTGAACCGGATCGCCGACGAGATCGAAGCGTTTGGCGACCAAATCACTGAGATTGGCTGTCAGGAAACCGGTCTGCCCGAAGCGCGGTTGATCGGAGAACGCGGTCGGACTGTCGGCCAGCTGCGCTTGTTCGCGGAGCATGTTCTGAAAGGCGATTATCTGGACCGTCGCCATGACAGCGCCTTGCCTGACCGGCAGCCACTGCCGCGGCCTGAGCTGTATATGGTTCAGCGGCCCATCGGCCCGGTTGCGATCTTTGGTGCTTCGAATTTTCCACTGGCCTTCTCGACCGCAGGGGGTGACACAGCAGCAGCATTGGCCGCAGGCTGCCCTGTAGTGGTCAAAGGCCACTCAGCGCACCCGGGAACGGGGGAGCTGGTGGCTCAAGCAATCGAGAAGGCCGTGAAGGCGATGGATCTGCACCCTGGCGTGTTCAACCTGATCCAAGGAGGCAAGCGGGACGTAGGAGCCGCGCTGGTTCAGCATCCATTGGTTAGGGCGGTTGGCTTTACCGGTTCGCTGGGCGGCGGGCGGGCACTGTTCGATCTGTGCGCATCCCGCGAAGAGCCTATCCCGTTCTTTGGCGAACTTGGCTCAGTCAATCCGATGTTCCTGCTGCCACAATCTCTCTCTTCCCGTGCTGAGGCAATGGGCGAGGGCTGGTCCAGCTCCTTGACTATGGGAGCCGGACAGTTCTGCACCAATCCGGGTATTGCCGTCGTGCAGTCGGGTGCAGATGCCGAGCGTTTTGTCGCGGCAGCTACCAAGGCATTGGAGCAGGTTGGCGCGCAGACAATGCTGACTGACGGGATCGCCGCAGCCTATCGCGATGGGCGCGACCGGATCCGCGCCAATTCCAGCGTGCAGGAAATCCTCACCACCACCTGCGACCTGCGCAATGCAACGCCGTACCTTTTCCGCGTCACTGCGCGTGAGTGGTTGGCAAATGATGTGTTGGCCGAGGAAGTCTTCGGTCCGCTGGGCCTGGTTGTCGAAGCAGAAGATGCGGCCGAAATGACCGCTGTCGCGAAGGGACTTAAAGGGCAGCTGACCTGCACCGTCCATATGAATGAAGACGACACCGCCCAGGCGCAGGCCTTGATGCCAATCCTTGAGCGCAAGGCGGGGCGAGTTTTGGTCAACGGCTTTCCGACCGGCGTCGAAGTATCTGACACGATGGTCCATGGCGGCCCCTATCCGGCCTCGACAAATTTTGGTGCGACCTCGGTGGGCACTCTGTCGATCCGACGTTTCCTTCGGCCTGTGTGCTTCCAAAACATGCCAGAGGCACTGCTGCCTCAAGATCTGAAATGAACGTCCAAGGAGAATAATAGTGGTTAAAATGTACAAAGGCATCTGGCCGGTTGCCCCGACCCCTTTTCATGACGATGGAACACTTGACCTCGAGGGTATGAAGCGTGTGCTCGACTTCATGATCGATGCGGGTGTCGATGGCATCTGCATCCTTGCGAATTACTCCGAGCAGTTTGTGCTGTCTGATGAAGAGCGCGAGGTGCTGACCCGATTGTCGCTGGAACATGTGGCGAACCGGGTGCCGGTGATCGTGACAGTCAGCCACTTCGCAACCCAGATTGCCTTGGAGCGCACGCGTCTCGCGAAATCGCTTGGCGCCAGCATGGTGATGCTGATGCCCCCCTATCACGGGGCAACACTGCGGGGGACGCCGGAGCAAATTTTTGAGCAGTTTAAAGCGGTCGGCGAGGTGGGCATCCCGATCATGGTGCAGGATGCGCCGATGGCCGGCAATGATCTGACTGTGCCGCTTCTGGTCAGGATCGCCCGCGAAATCGAGATGGTGAAGCTCTTTAAGATCGAGTGCATTCCGGCAACCGGTAAACTGCGCGAGCTTATTGCTGTAGGCGGTGAGGCGATCCAAGGCCCCTTCGACGGTGAAGAAGGTATCACTTTGATGGCAGACTTGGATGCAGGGGCTACTGGCACCATGACCTCTGCCACAATTCCCGACAAGATCAAGCCCATCCTGGCTTTGCACGCCCAAGGCAACCGCGAAGGTGCTTCTGAGGTCTACCGTCAGGTGCTGCCGGTGATCAACTTCGAAAACCGCCAGTGCCTTTGGCGCGCCTCAAAGACCGCGATGATGGAGGGGGGGGTGATCAATTCTGACTACTGCCGCCACCCGATTGCACCTTTGCATCCCGAGACCCGTGCGGGGCTCTTGGATGTTCTTCGGCCGATTGATCCGCTCGTCCTGTCCTGGGGCAAGTGAAGTAAGACTGGGCGGTTGCATCGTTCGACCAAGAACATAGCACGCAACTGCCCCGCTCGATCATCTCGGCATGATGAGAACAGCTCTTGGATTGGTGACTTGCGAGAAGAGCCTGTGATTATCGCGTTCGCGACATAGGCTGCTCCCACTTTCTTATCAACCTATCGAAACCGCATACGATATCTGAGGGAAGTATCGTGTCGCGTTTGATCGCATTCACCCGCCCGATACGCAGGTATTGGGCACGCTTCCGCCCGTGCCATGGCGGTCGAACGCTCAGCACTTGGTCGAAATCAATCCGATAGAACGCGACATACTTTAACGATGTGAGCTAACGCTATCAGTCAGGATCAATTCTGTCGGGACGAGAGTGAGTTTAGTTGGCGCTGTCGGATCCGAGATACGGCTTAGCAGATGTTGAATGACAACTCTCCCCATCTCTTGCAGATCAATGCTTGTCGTACTCAGCGGCGGATTGGTGTGTTGCAACTCATCGATCCCCTCGTTCGCGATCAACGAGAAATCTTCTCCGATTTTTTTTCCCAACCTCTGCAAACCGGCTTTCAGTCCAAGGGTGACGATAGCATTATATCCGATGGCAGCAGTCGGCGGATCTTCGACATCCAGAATTCTCGCCGCTGCTTCGTATCCCTGAGCACGAACAGGGCGGCATTCGAAAACAAGCGCACGATCAAACTCTTGACCCGCTTCGTCAAATGCTTGCCTGATGCCTTTCATGCGACGGTTAAATGGGGAAATATTGACTGTGCCGCCAACAGCGGCAATGCGTCTGTGACCAAGGTTAAGCAGATGTTTTGCCGCCGTGTAACCCGCAAGTGTCTCATCAACCACGACTGAATCGATGGGATAGCCACTGATCTCTCGCGCGACACACACTATTGGGGGGCTGAATTTCTTCATCTCTTCCAGGTCGGTCGCCTGAGTTCCCATCGCTGGAACCAGGACGATGCCATCTGCATTGTACTCAGACATTTTCCTGATAAATTCGGATTGTCTCTCCACCTTTTCATCCGTATTGCACAGGAAGACCGTTTTCCCTTCTTTGGCAAGTTCACCTTCAATCGATCCCAGAAGCTCGCTGAAGGACGGGTCGGACACGTTATTAAGCACGATACCCACCGTGTCGGTCTTTGACTTCCTCAACCCTGCCCCGGAACGCTGATAGACATAGCCTGATTCGCGCAGTGCTTCTTTGACCCTGGCACGCGTCTGGTCTGATATTCGGCTGTTTTCCTTCATCGCTAAAGAGACAGTTGCAGTGGAAAGTCCTAACTGTTTTGCGATTTGACTAAGGGACGGCTTCTGCATTTTTGCTATTTTACCTATGGTTATGATTGCCTAGGGTAGTAATTACCAACACTTCTTCATGTAAGCCGCCTCATGAAGAATTCAAGTTAATCGATTTAATTTGATTTGTACAAGTTAATCGATTAACTTGAAGTGACACCGACGGAACGCAGTTTACGCATTCCGGAGCGCAAGCGCAGTTTTAACAGGAGGAAAACTATGAAACTCAAAAAATATGCATTCGGTATAGTCTCGGGTCTGGCGTTGTCAGGGCTCCTTGCAACAACAGCCCTTGCCGACACGGTCAGGCTGAAATTGGCTGGGACCTATCCAGTCAGCCACTTTGGCCACGGGATTGTCGAAAACATGATCAAAGAGATTGAAGGCGCAGACGTAGGCGTGAAAATCTCCTATTTCCCGGCCTCACAGTTGGGGTCCGGCGAAGAGCTGATCGAAGATGCAATTCGCGGCAATATCGACCTTGTACAAGCGTCCATCTACGCTCAGGCCGATCCTCGTCTGGAATTCATTAACCTGCCAGGGTTGGTGACAACTTTTGACGAGTTGAAAGCGGTCTATGGAGACCCGAAGTCCAAGCTGAATACGATTCTGGGCGGGATCATGGACGACTTGGGGCTGGTCTTTCTTGCCAATACTGCCGAAGGGTTGGTCGGTATTGTAGCGAACGAAAAACCTACCGATTATGCCGGTTTCGGTGATAAGGGCATGAACATCCGCGTCTGGAGTTCAGAGGTCGCCAAAAAGACCACCGAAAGCCTCGGGTACCGGACGACAACGATGAACTGGGCGGAGGTTCTGCCAGCGCTCCAATCTGGCGTCATCGACGGAGCGATCTGCTGTACGCCGGAATGGGCCTATTCGACCTTCGCGGCCGCCGGAGTTGGGAAATACTTTATTCCCGTGAACACGGCTATGGAAGCGTCATCATTCTATGCCAGTGGCAAGTCCTGGGAGAAGCTGAACCAGGAACAGCGTGACGTTATCCGGGCCGCCGTCGAGAGAGCCGCCAGCGTTGCGATCAACACAGCCTGGGAGCGCAATGAAGGCTTCGTCGAGCAGTTGAAAGAAGCCGGCTGGGAAATCCTTGAGTACAGCCCTGAAGAGCGCGCTGCGATGGTCGCCCACATCCAGGAAAACGTTTGGCCGGAACTGGCTGACGTGGTTGGGCAGGACCTTATCGACGAACTGACGGCCAATTAACCAAGATTTTCTTAGGTTGCTCATAAATTGGGGATGCCGTGATTGTCTGGCATCCCCCTCTTAACGGGGAGTGAACTTTAAATGGTACTATTTGAAGATGCATTGCCACCCGGTCTGAGCCGGTTCGTTCGGCTGATGGTTCGGATCAAGTCGGTCCTGGTGAGCGTCGCTCTCCCGATACTGCCGATCACATTCTTTTTCGTAGTGCTGTTTCGCTATGTTCTGGAACGCGATCTTTTTGCCTACGAAGAATGGCTCATGCCAATCTGCTTCTGGATCTTCTTCCTGGGCAGTGCGCTTGGCACTTATTACGACAAACAGATCAACGCCGATCTTCTTGATACAGTCACCGAAAATTCAACACTGCTGTGGCTTCGCAAGCTCGTGATCCAGATCATCGAGTTGTCGATAACGCTGGTACTTGTTTACTGGGCTTGGCTGATGATTGCGGATGAGATCGCGGCATATCCTGGATGGAAAACCACCATCGCCCTGAAGATTCCGTTTATTGTTCCACGCTTTGGAATTTTCGTGGGGTTCGTGTTTATGGCGTTCTACAGCGCCTTGTCGATCTTCCTGATGCTGCGCGTGGGCCCCGAACGATATGCCGAGGCCATGGCGAAAGCGCGACAGGCGGAGCCTGATGAGCAGGAGATTGTGACATGGTAATCCTCATCGCCATAATCCTTATCTGCGTCCTGCTGGCAATCGGCGTCTCGGTTCCATTGGCCTTTGGCGGTGTGTTGATCGTTCTGGCCTATACCGGAGGGTACGATGTCTCTGGGTTCTTCGCGACGGGCCACTGGAAGATGAATTCAGTTATCCTGCTGGCCATTCCTCTTTTCATCATGGCTGGCGATATTATGCAGCGGGGCAAAATTGCAAAGCCGATTGTCGAGATTGCAGAGCTTATGTTCGGCCATCTCCGCGGCGGGCTAAGTGCTGCCTCGGTCGTGGCCAGTGCGATGTTCGGCGCAATCTCGGGCAGCGGTGCCGCCACACTGACCTGCATCGGCTCGATCATCATGCCGCATCTGCGCAAGGCACGGTATCCCGCAGGCATTTCCGGCGCATTGGTGATCAGTGCGAGTCCTCTAGGCCTATTGATTCCGCCAAGCGGAGCACAGTTGCTCTATGCTTGGGTCGGTCAGTTGAACGTTCTTGAGTGTTTCCTCGCAACGGTCGTACCAGGACTGATCCTTATGACCCTGTTGATCATCGTGAATTTCGTGATCCTTCGGAAGGATACCGAGATTCTGGTTACCGAAGTTCCGGACCGTTTCTTCCGTGCACTTGCTGGTAAGACAGCCATCGCAACACCGGCGATCCTGATGCCACTGATCATTCTGGGCGGCATTTATGGTGGCATCATGACGCCCACCGAAGCCGCTGGCGTCGCCGTAATTTATGCCATTCCGGTGGGCTTCTTCGTCTACCGCGGCCTGACACTCAAAACTTTCTATGAAAGTATGAAACATTCGGCGATTATGGTCGGCGTGGTCATGGTCATGATCTTCACAGTCTTAATCGCCAGTCGCTTCCTGATTTTCGAAGATATTCCCAGCCTCGCCGAGGATCTGATCTATTCCATTTCAGATAACCCAATAATGATTTTCCTGATGCTCAATCTGGTCATGCTTTTGATTGGTATGCTGATGGACGATATCAGTGGAATCATCCTGAGTGCATCGCTTCTGTTGCCCATCGCCGTGGGGGCTGGAATGGATCCAATCCACTTTGCCGCAGTTCTTGGTGTTAATCTTGGCATGGGCAACATCACGCCGCCAACGGCACCGCTTCTGTATCTCGGATCGCAAGTGACAGGCGTGCCGGTTCGAAAACTGATCTGGCCGACACTGATTTTCATCGTGTTTGCTTGGCTGCCAACTTTGCTGATCACCACATTTATCCCTGGAATCGCTCTTTGGTTGCCGAACATGTTCTTCGGCTCCTAGCGCCGCCAAAACACCAGCCAGAATAGAAAGAAGTTGGTATGCAAAACTCTGTTCCTGCAAACTGGGCGACGGTCGTCGTTGCTGAAATTCTAGCACCGGAAGCCAAAGTTGAAATCGTCGCCTACGCGCATATCACGGACAAGCCGTGAAAGCGGACGCGCTCATAATCGGCGGTGGGCTGATTGGCATCACATCGGCCCACCGATTGGCCAAACGCGGCTGCTCGGTCGTGTTGGTGGAGGCCAACGAAGATGTCGGTCTCGGTGCCAACTTTGCAAACGGTGCGATGCTGGTGCCTTCACAGACCATGCCATGGAATTCGCCAGGGATATTACCCACGCTTTTGAGGTCAATCGTGACACAAAATTCCGCACTGCGGATCAAGCCAAAAGCTATCCCGTCCCTGTTCAAGTGGGGCCTGCAATTTCTCAAGAACTCAAAGCCGCATCTGCACGAACTCCATACGCGCCGATTGCTCGAACTGGCTCTCTTCTCCATGGATGTCTTTGAGGAATACTACAATGGATACGCAGACCAATTCGCAGCCAAAAAATGTGGCACCATCAAAATCTACCGCGACCAACCAAGTCTGGAAGCCCAGATCAGATCCAATCGTCACCTAAGTGAGGTCGGGCTAGATTGGGAGGCACTGACGCCTGATCAAACTGTTGAGGCTGAGCCGCACCTTCAAGCGCTGGCCCCGCAGCTGGCAGGCGGAATTCGTTTTTCCGCTGATGTGGTGGCGGACTCGCGAAAATTCTGTCAAATCCTCCGCGATGACCTCGTCGCTTCTGGTCAGATAATACATGTTAGTTGTCAAGCCAATGAACTGCTGATGTCAGGCGACAGGGTCATCGGCGCGCGTACAACAATCGGAAATATTCGGGCGAAGAATACCATTCTGGCCCTTGGAGCCAATACAAGAAAATTGGTTGCAAAAGACGCAAGATCAATCTTGGTGCGCCCCGTGAAAGGGTACTCGGTTACATACGATACAACCGGCGTCAACGACCTGCCTTCGCATCCCGTTATCGACGAAGGGAGGCATGTCGGGATTGTTCCAATAAATGGCAAATTGCGTGCTGTTGGAATTGCCGAGTTCGCCGGGCATGACGACACTCTAAGCCCCAAAATTATCCGGCAACTCGATCGCCTGACCAAATCCGTTTACCCCAACCTTGCGCAGACGCTTGACGGCTGCAAGCGAGAGCCGTGGACTGGATTCCGCCCGATGAGTGCTGACGGTCTGCCCTATATCGGCGAAACATCCAGCAAGGGGCTTTGGGTCAATACCGGGCACGGCCATCTGGGTTGGACCCTCGCCACCGGGTCGGCAGAGTTGCTTGCTGATCTCATCATGGGCAAGCCCACACCCTTGGACGCATCCAGCTATGCAGTAACTCGATCACACTAGACCGAAGATAAACCTACCGGAAGACAAGATCATGAAAATAAAAGATATTCGCCTCACGCCGCTCTTTTCCAAGTTCAAGACACCCTATGTCTGGGCCATGGGCAAGAATCTTGGTCAAACAACAATCCTGGTTGAGATCGAAACGGATGCGGGCGTCGTCGGCTACGGCGAAACCGCCCCGACGATGACGTCACCAGAGGCGATCCACACGCTCTTACTAACCGCCAAAACGGTCCTGCTGGGGCAGCCCATCACTCAAATCATCAATTTGATGAAGCAGCTCTTTACGCAAAATTTTGGACATCACTACGCCAGCCAATCTCATCCAAGAATAGGCAATATTGCGTTTGCGGGTGTTGAATTGGCCCTTTGGGATGCACTTGGCAAATCGGTGGGCCTGCCAGTTCATGCCCTGTTGGGTGGGAAGATCCATGACACGGTGAGTTTCATGGGGTTTGTCCAGGGAGACAGTACGGAAGAGGTTGCAGCACATGCCGGTCAGTTGGCGCAGGACGGCTTTGAAGTGATTTACCTCAAGGCCGGATACACCAACGAGAAAGATATGGCCAATGTCGAAGCTGTTAGAAATGCAATTGGCAACAAGCGACTTCGCATCGACCCGAATGAGGCCTGGGACTTGATGGAGGCCCAGGTGATGATCAATAAGCTCGCCAAGTATGATCTCGAGATGGTTGAACAGCCGGTCTCGGCGATTGCCGGCGTTCCGGCATTGAAGGCATTGAAACAATCCTGCTCAGTCCCAATTGCTGCCGACCAGTCCGTGTTCACACTAGAGGAGGCTCACTCGATGTGCTCCAGCGGTGCGGTAAGCCTGCTGACTGTGGGTCTGCACGAAACTGGAGGTATTCTTGGGTTCCGCCGCGTTGCTGCGATAGCTCAGGTGTTCGACATCAACGTGTGTATTCACGGTGTTTGGGAGACCGGAATTACCACCTGCGCCTCGATACAAGCTGCGTCGGGTGTTCCTAATTTGGATGATGGCAATCAGATCATGTGGCAGCTCCTGCAAGAGGACATCGTCGAAAGCCCGGATCTGGCGCCAAATGTCGGGAAAATTCCGGTCATGTCCGCCCCTGGTCTTGGATTTACCCTGAACGAGGACGCCGTTGGTCGGGCCGCAGAAGCCTACGACAAGAAGAATGGTTTGGAGGTAACATGATAGCATTGCAAGACAATTCACCTGCGGTCGTATCGCCCGGCATTTATCCAATGCTCTATGCGTTCTTTGACGATCGCGGTGTATTGCGCCAGGATCCGTTTCGGCGTCAGGTGGATGCGGCTTTGGGCACCCAGGCCGCCGGGGTGGCGATTCTGGGGCTGGGTACGGAGGTCTCGAAGCTGACATTCGATGAGCGCATCGAGGTCCTTGAAGTCGTCGCGGAGCGCATTGAAGGACGCAAACCGCTCTTGGCGACCGTCTATGGCGATACGATCACCGAGCAGATTGAGTTTTCGAAGCGAGCAATTCAAAGCGGCGCGTCGGCACTGATGCTTCAGCCTCCCTCGCAGAAAATGGACGATGCAAAGTTGGTGGGCTTCTTCTCCGAGATTATCTCGGCGGTCGATTGCCCGGTTGGGATTCAGAACGCGCCGGAGTTCCTTGGCTTCGGACTAAGCAACCAGAGCTTGATCGCGCTTGCGAATGACCACGAAAATTTCACCATCGCGA
>CALFSV010000129.1 GCA_937916485.1 uncultured Paracoccaceae bacterium
CGCCGTTCGCTGCGATTGCAAAGCATGACCTGGGCTCAAGGGCTGCAATGTGGACGAAGCGTGAATTCGCCGCGCCAGCCCCAATTTCGGCTTTCCGCACATTGCGCCTGCAGCGAAAAGCTCCAAGGGCCTGAAACGGAAATTCGCTGCGTGCGCGAATTGGAGTGATTGTTTCCGCGAATACGGCACCCTGAAGGCGGAGGACAACCTGACAATGCCTGTTTGTCTGTCACAAGAGCCTGCGCTTGGCTCGCCTTACAGAGGCAGTGGCAGATGTGCCGGAGCAGATCGTCCGTGACGAGATTTCGATGTTCGAGCCCCGAACTTACAATCGGTATGATCCGGGCGTCCTGCTGGTCCATTTGTGAAAGGCTCGGTGGAAGTTCGACGCTGCAGAAAAGCCGGTGTCAAAGGCGATCTGTTCGATGCTGTCCGTACCTTGCTGAAGCGCGCGGATAGCGATGTCGCGGCGCAGAGCGTCCTTTATGTCCTGAAAGGACGTCCCTTCCTCTTTCAGGCGACGGTTCAGCGTCCGGGGCGTGATTTTCAACGCGTAGGCCGCATCCGGAAGTTGGCAGTTCTGCCAGGTCGCTCCGTAAAGAAAGGCGCGGACGCGCAGGCTGTTTGTATGTCCGCGCGAGCCGGTGAAGATCCAGTCAATCGGCGCGCGTTCAAGGAACACGGATGCCTCGGCGGGACTGCGGGTGATCGGACGGTTGAATTGGCGTGGATCGAAAAGGATGCTGGTTTGCACCGCATCAAACGCTACCGGGCACGGGAAGACGACTGCGTAATCTGCCGCAAAACCTGGACGAGGGAAAGCAAAGTGAACCGCTTTCACGGCCGTTTCCGCCCCGCCGAGCCAGGACAGGAGCCCATGCGCCAATTTCAGTATCAGCATGTGGCCAAATCGCTGCGGACGGGTTTCGTTCGAGTAAGGGACCAACGCCAGTTCCACTTCCTCCGGGCTGTTACGCAAGTCCAGGCGGAAATCATCCAAGACCAGGTTCCAGAACGTCGAAAACCGAAACAGCGCCGAGACCAGACTGCTCGCCTCGCGCTGCACGGTGAGAAGATGCTGCAGGGCGCGGGGCCGGATCGGGCGGCTCCAGAGGCCCATCATCTCATCGCCGATCTCTGGCGCGGCAAGCTGATACAACCGGGCGATTTCTTCGAGCGTGACGCGCTGAGTGGGCGCCATCGGGCTGGTTTGCAGCCCGGAGCGCTCCAACAGGGAAGTCATCGCTTCCGGCGTGCATCGAGATTTCAGCGCATCCAACCAGTCCTGAATGAAACCCGCCGATACGGTGGTCAGAGAGATGGGGTCATGACCGGTCATGCAAAAGCCTTCGGTGGCGTGATCAGATAGGAAAATGGCAAAAGATGAGCTTTTTGACAAGGCATGCAGCGGATAGATGACGTAAAGCCATAGTTGCCGTCGGAGAGACAGGTATGTCCTATCAGCCGCCCGTGCAGGATTTGATGTTCTGCATCCAACACCTGTCCCACTGGGAAAACGTGTCCGCGCTGGAGGTGTATTCCGAATGCGAACTGCAGGACATAAGTGCCGCGCTGGAGAGCTATGCCCGGTTTTGCGCCGAACAGATCGTGCCATTGTCCCAGGTCGGGGACACGCAAGGCGCCCGGTTCGACAAAGGCCGTGTGACCATGCCCGAAGGCGACGCGCGGGCCTATGCTCAGTTTATCGAAATGGGCTGGCAGGCGCTGACCCATCCGGCGGAATATGGCGGCATCGGGCTGCCGCGTGCCGTCGGCGCGGCGGCAGTAGAGATGCTGAATGCGGCCGACATGAGCTTTGGCCTCTGCCCATTGCTGACCGATGGAGCAATCGAGGCGCTGCTGCTGACCGGCTCGGACGAGCAGAAGGCCACCTACCTTGGGCCGCTGATCGAAGGGCGCTGGTCTGGCACGATGAACCTGACCGAGCCGCAGGCGGGCAGCGATCTGGGCCGGGTAGCAACCAGGGCGACGCGGCGCGGGGATGGCACCTATGGCATCACCGGCACGAAGATTTTCATCACCTATGGCGCCCATGATCTGACCGAGAACATCATTCACCTCGTGCTGGCGCGCACACCTGATGCGCCATCCGGGCCGAAGGGGCTGAGCCTTTTCATCGTGCCACAGAAGCTGGTGGAACCGGACGGGAAGCCGGGGGCCGCGAACGCGGTCAACTGCGTGAGCATCGAACACAAACTGGGCGTGCGCGCCAGCCCGACGGCTGTGCTGGAGTACGACGATGCCACCGGGTTCCTGATCGGCGAGGAAAATTGCGGGCTGGAATACATGTTCATCATGATGAACGCCGCGCGCTTCTCGGTTGGCGTGCAGGGAATTGCGATCTCTGAGCGGGCCTATCAGCGTGCTTTGGCCTACGCGCGCGACCGTGTGCAGAGCCGTCCGGTGAACGGTCAGAGTAAAGACGCCGTCGCGATCATCGAACACCCGGATGTCCGCCGCATGCTCCTGCGGATGCGCAGCCTCACCGAAGGCGGGCGGGCCATGGCGGCGTCGACCGCGGGACTCTTGGACATCGCGCATCACCTTGAGGATCCGGAAACGGTCGCGCTGGCCGAATTCATGGTCCCCCTGGTCAAGGGCTTCTGTTCGGAACGCGCCGTCGAGGTCGCTTCCCTGGGTGTGCAAATCCACGGCGGCATGGGTTTCATCGAAGAAACCGGCGCCGCGCAGCATTATCGCGACGCCCGCATCCTGCCGATTTACGAGGGCACCACGGCCATTCAGGCAAATGACCTTCTTGGACGCAAGGTGATGCGGGACGGGGGGGCAACCGCCCGACTGTTTGCCGCCCGAATTGCGGAAACCGAAGCAAAGCTGGCAAGCGGTGATGCCTCGGCCCAAGCGATCGGCACAAGTCTGGCGCAGGCGCGCGGCGCTTTTGAAGCTGCTCTGGACTGGATGCTGGAAAACAGCCGCAAGGATATCGACGCGGCCTTTGCGGGCTCTGTCCCCTTCCTGATGCTGTCCGGCACATTGGCAGCGGGCTGGATGCTGGCCAAGGCGGCGCTGGCGGCGCAAACCGCGCGCGATGCAGGGCAGGACAGCGCGTTCCTGACCCAGAAGATCGCCACGGCGCTTTTCTATGCCCGGCACGTCCTGCCCGAATGCGCCACCGAACAAACCCGCATCCTGCACGGCGCACAAAGCCTGCTGGGCGCGGCTTTCCCCGATTGATCCCTCGAAAGTACCCAACCCATGAATGACGTCGTGAACCCCGACACCTACGAACGACTCGCGATTTCCGCGCGTGACAATGGCCTCTACCTGGTGACGCTGAACCGCCCTGAGAAACGCAACGCGCTGGACGTGGTTACCATCGAGGAACTGATCCGCTTCTTCAGCGGCGCGCGCATGGCGGGCGTCAGGGCGGTGTTGCTGGAAGGCGCCGGCGATCACTTCTGCGCGGGCCTCGATCTGGTCGAACATTGGAAAGCCGACCGCAGCCCCGATGACTTCATGCATGTCTGCCTGCGCTGGCACGAGGCCTTCAACAAGATGGAATATGGCGGCGTGCCGATCATTGCCGCGCTCAAGGGCGCGGTTGTCGGCGGCGGTCTGGAACTGGCCAGTGCTGCTCATGTGCGCGTGATCGACCCCGGCACCTATTTCGCCCTGCCGGAAGGCCAGCGCGGGATCTTTACCGGCGGCGGCGCGACGATCCGGGTGTCTGACATGATCGGCAAGTATCGCATGATCGACATGATCCTGACGGGCCGTGTCTATCAGGGCCAGCAGGCCGTCGATCTGGGGCTGGCGCAATACATCACCGAAGAGGGCGGCAGCTTTGCCAAGGCGCTGGAACTGGCGGACAAGGTCGCGCAGAACCTGCCGCTGACGAACTTCGCGATCTGTTCGGCGGTCAGCCACATGAACAACATGTCCGGCATGGACGCCGCCTATGCCGAAGCTTTCGTGGGCGGCATCGTCAACACCCAGCCTGCCGCGCGCGAACGGCTTGAGGCCTTCACCAACAAGACCGCGGCCCGCGTGCGGCCAAACAGCTAAGTCAGGCGGGCCCCGGATGCGTCACCACTTCGAGTCACTTCAAAAGACAAGGGCCAACCATGTGCCCTTGTCTCCGTTGTCCTTCCTGCGCCGCGCCGAAAGCCTGCACGGTGCGCGCATGGCGGTGGTCTATGGCGACATCCAGCGCAGTTGGGCCGAAACCTGTGCCCGCATTCGCGCTGTGGCCGGGGGGCTCGTGGGGCTTGGCGTGCAACAGGGCGATACGGTCTCGGTACTGAGCCCGAACATCCCCGAGCTGTTCGAGCTGCATTTCGCGCTGCCCCTGACGGGCGCCGTGCTGAACACGCTCAACACCCGGCTGGAACCGGAAACCATCGCCTATATCCTGGGTCACGCGGATACCAGGCTGGTGGTTGTCGACCGGGAACTGGTGCCGCTGCTGTCACAGGCCTTTGCCCTTCTTGGTCGCACCCTGCCAGTGGTCGAGATTGCCGATCCGAATGCGCCGGGCGAAACCCTAGGCGGCCCGACCTATGACAGCCTGCTGGCGAGCGAGCCCCTGCCGATCGTGCTGCCGGATGACGAATGGAATGCCATTGCACTGAACTACACCTCGGGCACCTCAGGGCGGCCTAAGGGCGTGGTCTATCATCATCGCGGCGCTTACCTGATGGCGCTTGGCACCGGAACAGCGTGGCAGGTGCCGCCCTATCCGGTCTACTTGTCGGTCGTCCCGATGTTCCACTGCAACGGTTGGGGGCATCCCTGGCTGATGGCGATGCTCGGGGGAACGATGGTCTTCACCCGCGTTCCGGCTGCAGACCGCATCCTTGCGGCGATCCGCACCCATGCGGTGACCCATTTCGGCGCAGCGCCCATCGTCTTGCAGATGCTTGCCGAGGCCGACAGCAGCGCCGCGCCCTTTGATCCGGCGATCCGCGTCCTGACCGCAGGCGCACCACCGCCGCCCTCCGTTCTGGAAAAGACCCGGGCCATGGGGTTCGATGTCATGCAGGTCTATGGCCTGACGGAAACCTACGGCCATATCTCGCAGTGTCTGTGGCAAGAGGACTGGGACGATCTCACCCCCGCGGAACAATCCGAATTGCAGGCGCAACAGGGTATTGCCTTTCCCATGGTCGAAGAGGTCACCGTGATCGACCGCGCCAGCGGCGCGCCTGTCCCGCGCGATGGTACCACGCAAGGTGAAATCGCCATTCGCGGCAATACGGTCATGGCGGGCTATTACAAAGACGCGGAGGCCACCGTCGCGGCCTTTGCGGATGGCTGGTTCTGGTCCGGCGATGGCGCTGTCGTGCACGATAACGCCTATATCCAGATCCGGGACCGACTGAAGGACGTGATCATCTCGGGCGGCGAAAACATATCCTCGGTCGAGGTCGAGGCCGTGCTTTACCGTCACGACGCCGTTCAGGCTGCTGCCGTGGTCGCCATGCCGCATGAAAAATGGGGCGAGGTCCCCTGTGCCTTTGTCGAATTGCGCGACGGGATCAACGCCACACCGGACGAGATCATCACCTTTTGCCGCGCCCATCTGGCCGGCTTCAAGGCCCCCAAGGCCGTCATATTCGAAACCCTTCCCAAGACATCCACCGGCAAGATCCAGAAGTTCCAGCTTCGCAATCGTGCCAAAGACCTGGAGTAACCTGGAATGCCACTTCTTTCCCCGTCGCGCAGGCTGCGTCGCACCGCCTTTTCCGACGGCGTCGAGGCCGCCGGAGTAAAGGCCTACACTGTCTACAACCACATGCTTTTGCCGACGGTGTTCCGCTCGGTCGAGGAAGACTACCACCATCTGAAACAGGCGGTGCAGGTCTGGGACGTCGCCTGCGAACGGCAGGTTGAATTGCGCGGCCCCGATGCCGGGCGCCTGGTGCAACTGCTGACCCCGCGCGACCTGCGGTCGATGCTGCCCGGTCAGTGCTACTACGTGCCCATTGTCGACGAAACCGGTGGCATGCTGAACGATCCTGTTGCTGTCAAACTGGCCGAGGACCGGTGGTGGATCTCCATTGCCGACAGCGATCTTCTGTATTGGATCAAGGGGCTGGCTTACGGCTATCGTCTCGACGTGCTGGTAGACGAGCCTGATGTGTCGCCCCTTGCCGTGCAGGGGCCGCGGGCCGACGATCTGATGGCGGCGGTCTTTGGCGATGCGGTGCGCGACATCCGCTTTTTCCGCTTCGCGCATCTGGACTTCCAAGGGCGCGACATGGTTGTTGCGCGGTCCGGCTACTCCAAGCAAGGCGGGTTCGAGATCTACGTCGAGGGTGAAGACCTAGGCATGCCGCTTTGGAACGCCCTGATGGAGGCCGGCAAGTCGATGGACGTTCACGCCGGCTGCCCCAACCTTATCGAACGGATCGAGGGCGGTTTGCTGTCCTACGGAAACGACATGACCGATGACAACACGCCGCATGAATGCGGGCTCGGAAAGTTCTGCAACACCCAGACCGCCATTGGCTGTATCGGTCGCGATGCCCTGCTGCGCGTCGCCAAGGAAGGTCCGGTCAAGCAGATCCGTGCGCTGGAGATCGACGGCCCGGCCGTGCCCGGCTGCGACCGCTGGTGGCCGCTGAAGCACGGGGCAAAAACCGTTGGCCGTGTCTCCTCGGCAGCCTGGTCGCCGGATTTCAAGACAAATGTCGCCATCGGCATGGTGCGCATGACCCATTGGGGCGACGGCGCCGAGCTGACCGTCGAGACGCCAGCCGGGCCGCGACAGGCAAAAGTTCGCGAGAATTTCTGGGGATAGCCGCGTTTCGCGATGACATTGGAGACAACACACGAGTTCATGGCGGGGCCAAAGGGTTCATTCGAGCAGTGATCGGCTTCAATCGACAACCAAATCAGTGCTCGAAGCTTTGGCATTGTCTCCAATGGTCACGTTGGCAAAGACTGATATCCTGCTGCAAGACGGTTGCGCCTCCGAGAGCTCATTCTGCATCAGCCAAAGGGACGTCAGCAGAAGCTCTGAAAATCCTCGCGTTTCTTCACCCGCAGATCGACCGATTTTTTGCGGAAGCAGTGAATGGCCGGTTCGACGCGCCCCAACGCAGCATCGTGACCCATGGGTCAATGTCCGGTTGGGGCCGTCCCAGGCACGGCCAATGTCAGCAATGCGCGGTTTTCACCCTTTCTTGCATAGCGCAGCACTCGCCATTTTGGGCTCGAAGCTGACCACGGATGCAGCGCAGCAATCTGTGATATGATGCATT
>CALFSV010000130.1 GCA_937916485.1 uncultured Paracoccaceae bacterium
ATGAGATCCGCGAACGTATTTTTCCCAACAGTTCTCTCGAGGGGCAGGCGAACCTTCTCGTCATGCCGGATCAGGACGCTGCCAACATTGCCTTCAATCTACTCAAGACGCTCGCTGATGGCCTGGCCGTGGGGCCAATTCTCGTTGGTGCGGCCCGTTCTGCACATATCGTTACGCCGTCGGTAACGGCGCGCGGTCTTTTGAATATGTGCGCAGTGGCTGCTGTCGGAGCTCAGCACAGCATCCGCCAAGATGAATTGGCGATATGACGGATCAGGCACAAATTAGCCTGGAAGCTGTGGTTGACGAGCCTGAGCGGGCCTATGGCGTCGATGAAGCCCTTGTGCGTGCGTGTGACGCGGCTGTGGCTGACGGTCGGATGGAGGAAGTCGAAAGTCTGATTTCCGGGCTTCATGTATCAGATCTTGCCGATTTGCTTGAAGAGCTGGTGGGCGAAAACCGGCGCAAGCTTCTCGACCATGTGCGTGATCATCTCGATCCGGAACTCCTGACGCATATGGACGATGTTGTCCGCGAAGATGTTCTGGAAATCCTTGAGCCTGAAGAAGTGGCAGCCGTGCTTTCCGAGTTGGATACGGATGATGCACTCGATGTGTTCGAGGATATCCCGGAGGCTGATCAGAAAGGTGTCCTGCTGCAGCTTTCTCCTTCGGACCGCGCCTTGCTCGAACAGGCAATGACCTATCCGGAAGACAGTGCCGGTCGCTTGATGCAGCGCGAGTTGGTGACAGTTCCCAAGGATTGGTCTGTCGGCAACACCATCGACTATCTGCGCAACCGAGCCGCCAGCTTGCCGCATGATTTCTACGAGATTTATGCTGTTGATGAAGAGCGGATTCCGGTGGGAACGATCCCGCTTTCCCGGTTGATGCGCAACCAGCGCGATGTTCGGATTGATGACATCATGCTGACCGAATTGCGTTCGGCTTATGTAGAGATGGATCAGGAAGAAGTCGCCCTGATGTTCACGCAGTACGCGCTTGTTTCCGCGCCGGTGGTCAATGAAAACGGCCAACTGGTCGGCGTCATCACGGCCGATGACGTGGTCCATGTCATTCAGGAAGAAGCCGAGGAAGATTTTCTGCGACTTGGTGGTGTGCAGGAAGATGACTTCTATGAAGCTGTCTTTGAGACCACCCGTGCGCGCTTCTCATGGCTTCTCGTCAATCTGGGAACGGCAATTGTCGCGTCACTCGTGATCAGCCTGTTTGATGCCGCAATCGAAAGGGTGGTGGCTTTGGCGGTCCTGATGCCGATTGTTGCCTCGATGGGCGGAAACGCGGGCACACAGACGCTGACTGTTGCGGTGCGCGCGCTGGCGATGAAAGAGCTGACGCCGACAAATGCCGCGCGCATCGTCGGAAAAGAGGTCATCGTTGGTGGCATCAACGGTATCCTCTTCGCGTGTTTGGTCGGGCTCGTGACCTGGGCATGGTTCGGCGACGCCGCGATTGGCATCGTGATCGGTGCGGCTATGATCGTGAATATGCTGATTGCAGGCTTTGCAGGAGTCACGATCCCCATCGTGCTTCAGAAAATGAAAGTTGATCCCGCCGTCGGGTCCGCCGTCATTCTGACCACCATCACAGACGTTGTCGGTTTCATGGCCTTCCTGGGGCTGGCAGCAATCGTACTGCTATGAGCGGCGCGCGCGTTCAGGCTCCGTACGGGAGCTGGAAATCACCCATATCGGCTAGCATGATTGCCGACACGACCATTTCGCTGGACGGTGTCTTTGTTGACAACGGTCAGATTTATTGGCTCGAAAGACGACCCAGCGAAGGCGGGCGGGTTGTGCTTGTCGGGGATGTTGAAGGCAGCCATACCGACATTACGCCAGAGGGCTATTCGGTGCGGACTCAGGCGCATGAGTATGGCGGCGGTGCTTTGCATATCCATGACGGCACGATTTACTTCGTGAACGCCCAAGACCAGCATATCTATCGCCACAAGGTCGATGAACCTCCTCAGGTTCTGACAGGCAGCGCGGACGACCGGTTTGCCGATATGATCGTTGATGTGTCCCGGGCGCGGTTGATTTGCGCACGAGAACGGCACGGGGCTGCGGAAACCGCGAACGCATTGATTGCCATTGGCTTGTCCGACGGCGCGGTCACCGAGCTCGATAGCAGTCATGATTTCATCTCCAACCCACGGATTTCTCCCGACGGAACCCGCCTGGCATGGCTGAGTTGGGATTTGCCAGACATGCCGTGGGATGGTGCCACGCTGTGGGTGGCTGATCTCGCTGCAGACGGCAAGCTTGGCGAGGTTTTGAAGGTCGCAGGCGGTGCTGGAGAGGCGGCCTTCCAGCCGGAATGGCGTCCAGACGGGTCGCTTGTATTCGCACTGGACCGGACAGGCTGGTGGAACCTGCACGTCTGGGACGGCGAGACGGTTTCGATCCTGATTGAACGGGACGCAGAGTTTGGCCTTCCGCAGTGGAATTTCGGTATGCGGACTTATGATGTGCTCCCGTCCGGAGACATACTGTGCGCTTATTCTCAAAACGGCCTCTGGCAGCTTGCGCAGATTACCGGCAAGCGAATTCACGATATTGCAACGCCTTACACCGATATCTCGAGTGTGCGCAGCATTGGTGAAGGTGTCGTGTTCCTTGGGGCAAACCCACAGGAATCAAAGGCTGTTGTGCGGTTTGATCTTGAGGCAGAAAATTGCGTGGTGCTCAAACGCGCCGCTGCAGAGATGATTGCGAAAGATGATCTTTCAGTTCCTGAGCCAATAACCTTCGAAACGAGCGAAGACGCCTCTGCCTATGGGTTTTATTATCCCCCTCGGAACGCCCTTTTCGTGGGTCCGGATGGTGAACGCCCACCGCTTATCGTGCGCGGTCATGGTGGCCCCACAAGTGCAGCCTCGCCATCGTTAAGTCTGGCGATCCAGTACTGGACCAGCCGGGGCTTTGCTGTTCTCGATGTAAACTATCGCGGCAGCACTGGCTTTGGTCGTGCCTACCGGGAGGCGCTCTACGGCAGGTGGGGTGATTTTGATGTTGAAGACATGGTCGCCGGGGCTGAATATCTCGTTTCGAAGAACAAGGCCGATCCGGAGAAACTGGCGATCCGGGGCGGCAGTGCAGGCGGCTATACGGCGCTGGCGTCTTTGACGTTCAAAGATACTTTTTCGGCGGGTGCGAGCCTTTATGGGATCGGCGACCTGATGACATTGGCACGTGACACGCACAAGTTCGAAAGTCGATATCTGGACCGTCTGATAGGACCACTTCCTGAGACAGAAGCACTTTACCGGGCACGCTCTCCGATCAACCATGTGGCGGAACTGAATTGTCCCGTCATCTTCCTGCAGGGCAGCGAAGACAAGGTTGTGCCGCCCAACCAGGCCGAAGCGATGGTTGCGGCGTTGGACACCAAGAATATCCCGGTCGCCTATGTTCTTTTCGAGGGAGAGGGCCATGGTTTTCGGAAGGCCGAAAACGTTTGCCGTGCGTTGGAAGCAGAACTCGCGTTCTATGGGTGCGTGTTCGGATTTGTCCCCGCCGATAGGTTGCCGGAATTGGACATCCGGAACCTTTAAGGTCGGCGCGACCATGGACTCTGGAGAGGCGCGAACTATGAAGCTTTATGATTATTACCGATCGTCTGCGGCGTTCCGCATGCGCATTGCGCTGAACCTTCTGGGAACGGCTTACGAGCGCGAATACATCCATTTGCGGCGCAAAGATCAGGTCTCGGAAGCCTATCTGGCGGTTAACCCGCAGGGGCTGGTCCCCGCCCTTGTTGATGATGACGGCACGGTCCTTACCCAGTCGATGGCAATGATTGAGTATCTCCACGAGACGCGACCGGAGCGTTCGTCATTCCTGCCCGACGATGCCAAGGGTCGGGCGCGGGTTCGTGCCATTGCCCAGGCGATCTCGTGCGATATTCATCCGATCAACAATCTAAGAGTGCTGCGATTGCTGGGAAGTGAGTTCGGCATCGATGAAGATGCGCGCAACGAGCGTTGGTACAAGCACTGGATCACAGAAGGCATGACGGGTCTTGAGGGCATGCTTTCCTCCGACGCGACTGGTCAGTACGCGCATGGTGACAGCCCGACCATGGCGGATATTTGCCTGGTTCCGCAGGTTTTCAATGCCCTACGCTTTGGCTGCGATTTGTCAGCTTTCCCGACCGTGCTTCGGATTTATGAAACCTGCATTGCGCTCGAGGAATTCAGCTCGGCCTTTCCAGACCTGCAACCTGACGCGGAATAGCTTTTCTCTTCAGGATTCTTCGCGTTTGCGCGCAATGAGATCACGCATGGCCTGGGGGCTCAGCGCGCCGGGGATCAGCTCATCACCGATGATAAAGGCGGGTGTGCCGCGGACCCCAATCTGTTGGGCCAGCTGGTAGTTCGCCTGGATCATCGCTTCGATTTCTTCAGATTGCATGTCTTTCCGCAAGCGCTCTTCGTTCAACCCCAATTGGTCGGCGAGGCGGAATATTGCTGTTTCGGAAGGGGCGCCGCGAAACCCCATAATGGCGACATGAAATTCTGCATATTTTCCCTGCTTTGCGGCTGCAAGTGCGGCGCGGGCAGCAAGGGTCGATTCCGTGCCGAAAACTGGAAATTCCTTGAAGACAATCCGCAGATCGGGGTCTTCTTCGGTGAGTTTGACCAGATCCACGGCCATACGTTTGCAAAAGGGGCACTG
>CALFSV010000131.1 GCA_937916485.1 uncultured Paracoccaceae bacterium
CATTCAAGAGTTCGGTTGCGATGGTCAGCCGGGCGCATCCTGGAAGTGCCTTGACCTGATCAGCCGTACAAAAAGACACTCCCATCAGGCTGGAGCTTGTTCATGTGTGACGACGGCGTCGAATTGCTCGGTGCGTGCGATAACCGCGAGGCCGGGCCGACCGAACTTACTTTGGGTTGCAAGAAGTAAAGATTTTTGAGCCGCATTCATTGCAGCCTTCTTGATAGCTATCTTGTCTAGGTCAAAGTCCATGACACGCCCATCTTGATCGATAGTTGAGCAGGCAATGAGCGCGTAGTCTAAGCTGACATCCCTAATGAGATTGAGCGCTTCCATTCCCACGATTGAGCCGTCTCTGCCTGCCATTTTGCCACCAAGAACAAAGACCTGATGATCTTGTGGGTCAAATTTCAGCGCGGCAGGCATTGAGTTCGTGAAGATAGTGAAGCCCTTCTTTCTCGACAAGACGGATGCACAAGCTTCCATCGTAGTACCAACATCCAAAAATAGTGTCGCTCCATCATGGATAAGTGCTGCAGCCGACTTACCAATCGCCATTTTTTCCGGGCGGGAGATATCCTGCTTGGACTTGTAATCCAGTCGTGTTGCTTCTTCCCGTTCAATTGGGCCGGCCCCGCCGTGAAACCGCTGTAGGCGGCCGGCATCAGACAAAGCAATGATGTCTCGGCGGACAGTTTGCATTGAGAGACCATACTTTTCGGAGAGTCCTTCAAGTGTGGCATAGCCGGACTCTTCAACCATTAGGAGTATTTTGGATTGCCGGTCGGTAAGTGGTGGATTTTTTTTCTGGACTGTCATCTTCTCATGTCATATAGCTTACATTTGTAACATATCCTACATAGACGGTGGCAAAAGGCAATGATTCCCAAAATAACAAAGACATCTTCGGGCGAAATTTTGCTTGATGGCCAAGAACTCAACGTTCGCAGGTGGACATTGTGCCCTAGTAATCAGAGCGGCGTGGCGATCTCAGCAAGGGGAGCATTCGAGCACCTGAGCAAGTCCAGATCACTCAGAAATATCGTCGTCGGTATTATTGGTCCGCGCGATGCGACAAATGAGCAAATGATCTCCGCTGAGCGTACAGCCTACCTTCTTGCAGAGCTCGGTATTACTTTGATCTGCGGAGGAAAATCTGGAGTTATGCAAGCAGCATCAAAGGGTTGTCATGATGCGGGCGGCCTGTTGGTCGGCATTCTTCCAGGCAGTACTCCCGATGAGGCAAACGAATTTGTTGGCGTTCCATTACCAACAGGGTTGGGCGAAGCGCGCAACATGATTATTGCCAAGTCGGCGCGGGTTCTTGTTGCAGTAGGGGGGTCTTATGGGACCCTCAGTGAAGTTGCTTATGGGTTGCATTTCTCCAAACCAGTCATCGGATTGGCAGGTGCGGCTGACGTCGACGGCGTTGTCCATATGAATGACCCAGAAGCTGCGGTGCACGCCGTTCTGGAGGCGTTGTTCTTCTGCGCCGCACATCCTGATTCGGAAGAGGGATGTAAGATTACTTACAGTGCAATCCAATGAGCGGCGCACTTTCATTAGAGAACGTTACCAAGAGATTTGGAAACACGACAGCCGTAGACGGAATTTCGCTTGAACTCAAAGAGGGTGAGTTCGTGGCGCTTCTGGGAGCATCTGGGTGCGGAAAATCTACAACGCTTCGTCTATTTGCGGGTCTCGAAACTGCGACTGAAGGCCAAGTAATGTTGAAAGGCAAGGACGTTACGCAGGCGAGTGCATCAGCCCGAAACATTGCACTGATGTTTCAATCTTATGCGCTTTATCCACACCTTACGGTTCAACAAAATATAGCAATGCCACTGAAGTTGCGTCGTCTTAATGCGCTGCAGAGACTACCCGGAGCTGGAATGGTCAGTTCCAGGGCGCGTGCTCAAGATGCGGAGATCAAACTAGCAGTCGCGCAAATGGCGGACATGCTAAGGTTAGAGGAATTGCTGCATCGAAAACCAGGTCAGTTGTCTGGCGGACAGCAACAGCGAGTTGCATTGGCGCGCGCATTGGTTCGCGATCCGTCAGCGTTTCTTTTGGATGAGCCGCTCTCCAACCTCGACACGCAATTGCGTGCTGAGACACGGGAAGAGATTCGCGCGCTGCACAAGCGAACCGGATATCCGTTCCTTCTTGTGACGCACGATCAATCCGACGCGCTCTCGATGGCGGACCGGATTGCCGTGATGATCGCCGGCAAAGTCGTTCAAACTGGATCGCCAACAGAGATATTCAACAAACCCGCGTCACAAGAAATTGCCACGTTCATTGGACATCACCGTATGAACATATTGCCTGCGGGGGCTGGTCAGAGCTTGCATTCGGATGGTTCAAAACTGGCGCTCGGAGTGAGGCCGGAAGAGTTAAGTCTAGTTCAAAAGGGCGGTCTTCAGGCAACCGTGGAGTCCATCACCTTCCATGGCGAAGAAACTATCTTGAAGCTGCGTGGCCCATCGGACGTGATCCTTAGATCGGTCGTCCGCGGTCGCGCCAATCTCCCCGACATTGGCGAAAATGTTCGGCTGGGTGCCGCCGTTGAATCGCTTCATGCGTTCTCAGATGACGGTCAGCGCAAGGAGATCACCCAATGAGCCGCCGCTGGATAACAGACCTTGTTCTTGTGGGGCCGGCTGCAATTGCCCTTATTCTTTTCATCTTCCTGCCAGTTTGCATCGTGTTTGTTCTCGCGTTCACCGACTATCAATTTGGTGCAAGGACGGCGGACTTCGTAGGGCTAGAAAACTTTTCAGATCTTTTCGGCTCAAGAATCGGACGTAAAGCCATCACAAATACGCTGATCTACGCAGGGATTGTGATACCGACGTCCGTAGGCTTGGGGCTTTTGGTGGCGGTTGGTCTTCACAGTCTGTCCAAGACGCTCCCAAGGATTTCAAACGCACTCAAAGCGATCTACTTTCTTCCTGTTGCCGCGACATTGGTTGCGATGGCTGTCAGCTGGCAGATGCTCATGCACCCGTCGCTTGGGCTGCTTAATCATTGGGCAGTCGCGCTGGGGTTTTCACCCGTCCAATGGCTCAGCGATCGCGATACCGTCATCTATTCCTTAGCCATGATCGGCGTGTGGCAGAGCGTCGGATATAATATGGTCCTTTTTCTTGCTGGCCTAAGTGCGATTCCCGAAACGCTTTACGACGCATCAGAAGTGGATGGCGCTGAAAGCGGTTGGTCACGGTTCTGGCTTGTGACTTGGCCGATGCTTGGACCGACGACACTCTTTGTCATGATTGTAACGGCCGCAACCGCGTTTCGTGTGTTCGAGACGGTCGCAACGATGACACAAGGCGGCCCTGCCTTTGCGTCAGATACAATCGTCTACGCACTTTATCGCGAGGGATTTGTCTACTTCAAGGCGGGATACGCTAGTGCCATCACGGTGGTGTTCTTTCTCGCACTTCTCTTGTTGACCGTGATCCAGCTGGTGCTGGTCGAGCGGCGGGTGCACTACAGATGAAAATGTCAAACATGATAGTGCTGGGACTTGTCTCAGTCGGCGCCGCGATGATCTTGTTACCATTCATCTGGATGCTTTCAATTTCTGTGAAACCTCATGCGGAGGTGTTCTCGACAGACATTACGCTTCTGCCCAAGAGCCCTACCTTGCAGAACTATTGGCACGCAATCTCTCAGACGGACATTCCGCTCTACTTGATGAACGGCGTCATCGTCACTGGCGGAATTCTCGCGTTGCAACTTCTGGTTACTGTTCCGGCTGCCTATGCGTTGGCACATAGGGACTTCCGTGGGCGCAACGTGATGTTCGCAAGCGTTGTGGCGGCACTTTTGGTCCCTTTTCACGTGACGGCAATCCCAGTCTTTATTGGGTTTGCTGAGTTTAAACTGCTCAACTCATACACCGCGCTGATCTTGCCTTTCGTGGCTACCGCCTTTGGGACGTTCTTGCTTCGCCAGGCGTTTGCGCGGATCCCGAAGGAATTGATAGATGCAGCTCGCATCGATGGAATGAGCGAGATGGGCATCGCTTGGAGGATTGCCTTTCCGCTTGGCCTCCCAACCGTAATCGCCTTTGCAATCTTTTCGGTCACGGCGCATTGGAACGACCTTTTTTGGCCATTGATCGCGACGACTGACCCTGACTTAGCAACGCCCCCGCGCGGCATTCTCTACTTCCGCGACGAAGAGAGCGGCGATGACATCGGTCCGCTGATGGCGGGTGCAACATTAATCATTGCCCCTTTGGTAATCGGCTTCCTGCTCGCGCAAAAGCGCTTCACGCAAGGCCTGGCCAACACGGGGCTCAAGGGATGAGGCAGAGCAAAAAACAATAATATCGATCTTCAGATCGAAGAAATAACCAAATGGAGGAAGAAATGAAGAATATCGTTTTATCAGCTGGTCTTGCACTGGCAGCGTCAATGGCGACAGCGGAAACAGAGATCCGGGTTCACTATGCAATCCCTACGATCTGGACAGAAACACAAGAGCTTCTTGCCGAAGCATTCATGGAAGCAAATCCCGACATCACCATTGTTCTCGATGGCCCCGCCGAAAACTATGGCGATGGTGTCCAGCGTATTTTGCGAGAGAGTATTGCTGGCACGGCACCTGATGTCGCCTATGTCGGCCTCAACCGTTGGCGCATTCTAGAAGATCGCGGACTGACACAGCCTCTTGACGATTTTCTCCCGGCCGACCCTGCAGCAGCCGGGTATACACCTGCGCTATTGTCTTTGGGCCAATTCGAAGGACAGCAGCACGCGCTTGGAACATCCGCCTCGACAATGGTCCTTTACGTAAACCCAGACCTCGTTGAACAGGCGGGCGGATCAATGGATGATTTCCCCACAGACTTCGACGGGATCATTGAGCTGGCTGCAAAAATCGATGCGCTGGATGAAAACATCGAAGGCGTCTGGATTGGCCGTCATGACTGGCGGTTCCAAGCCCTCTTAGGTTCACACGGTGGGCGGCCTCTGACGGAGGACGAAAGCGATATTTCGTTCGATAGCGAAGAAGGCATCGCAGCGGCTTCCCTCTACAGCCGCTTTCTGAACGAAGGTGGGATGTCGACGATGTCTCAGGACAATGCGCGCCAATCCTTCCCGGCAGGCACGCTCGGCATGTTCTTTGAGTCATCGTCATTGCTTAATCGTTTCGAAGAAGGGTCCACCGGAAATTTCGATCTTGTTGTCAAAGGAACTCCAGTCGTTGCCGAAGAAAACGTGTACTTTCCGACGGGCGGTTCTGCGATCGCCATTCTTACGGGCGATGCCGAGAAACAAGCTGCGGCGTGGGAATATATCGCTTTTGTGACCGGTCCTGAGGGCCAAAAAATCATCGTTGAGAACACTGGTTACGCCCCAGCGAACAGCATCGTTCTGGATGACGAAAGCTATCTTGGTGACTACTATGCGGCCAATCCGAACGCGATTGCCGGCCACGCTCAAGTCGCTGCACACGCCGGTCCTTGGTACGCTTATCCAGGTGACGAAGGTGTTGCAGTCACAGACTTGATTGCCGCAGCGCTGGTCGAGTTGACGGAGGGTGCCGATGTTCAGCAGACGATCAGCGAACTCGCCGATACTGCTCGCGACATGTTGGACATGAACTAATTCAATACCAACCCAAGAAAGGCTGCATGCGGGTCATACCGCATGCAGCGATACACACATGACATTTGTGCTACAAATTCTAGGTGCGGTGGCGCTGATGCTCTGGGGCCTTCGCATGGTCCGAAATGGCGTCATGGCTGCATACGGACCATCCATCAAGTCCTTAGCAAGAGATTCCGAGAAAAAGCGGTTGGCCCCGTTCTTTTCAGGGCTCATTGCAGCAGTTGCGCTGCAAAGCAGCACTGCGACGGCTATGATTGCGGCCTCCTTCGCATCGAAGAAAACAATCGGTACGTTAACGGCATTTGTGATCATTCTTGGCGCTGATCTTGGCACAGCAGTGGCCGCGATCATTGCGTCGCAGAAGATCGCGGCCCTTTCACCTACTCTGATTGCCGTCGGTGTCTTCGGATACCTCAATTCTGAGGCCACAAAACCTCGTGGTATCTTTCGCGCGATCGGCGGCGTAGGATTTGTGCTACTCGCGCTAACTCTGATAAAATCGACTACTCTAGACCTCGCATCTAGCGATGGCGCATCAACAATCATAGCCGCTGTGCTTGGCCTACCATTTATGGCGGTTGTCGCTGGTGTGGTGCTCACCTATCTCGCCCATTCGAGCCTTGCTGTCGTTCTCTTAACTGTCTCCAGCCTGGCGGGTGGGCTCATAGATGTAGATGCCGCAGTCTACTTGGTTGTAGGGGCAAACATCGGCAGCGGACTGTTACCGTTTATCGCGAACCTACAAGCCCGACGTGAAGCTCGACTTGCAGTGACTGCCAACCTTGCACTTCGCTGTTTGGGCGCGGGCGGTCTTTACTATGCTTGGAAATTGATACCAATTTTTCCTGAGATCGCATTAGTTCCTTTGCCGCTTCAACTACATCTGATCTTGAACATTGTAGTGGCTCTCATTGGAATGGCGACAGCGCCGCTGGTCCTTAGGCTAGTATCTCCACTGGTGGCCAACGATCAGGACGGGGATAACCGTATTCAAACCCGGTTCTTGGACAATCAAGTCATCAAAGAACCAACCAAAGCATTGGCCCTAGCAAAGCGCGAAGCACTTGCGATGGCCGAAATTGCCCAAGAAATGGTCGAGCGGTCACGCGCGGTATTGGAAGGTGCGCCAAGCGAAACAGACAAAGAAGTATCCACATTGGAAGATGGTCTTGATCGACTTTTTGACTCGATCAAACTTTATGTGGCCCGTGTCCTTCAGCAACCTCTATCGGAGGAGCAAACTCGGCAAGCGATGGATGTGCTGAGTTTCACGGCGAACATGGAACATGTAGGAGACATTGTGGATGGCAATTTGATGAGCCTGGCTGCCCGCAAACGGGCGCTGAACACCCAGTTTTCCGAGGAGGGAAACAGCGAAATTTCGACGCTCTTTGACTCCATATTGGAGAACTTTGGCCTCGCAGTGAATACCTTCCTCACCGAAGATCGCGATCTGGCACGCCAGCTATTTAACTCGAAGACGGACATCCGTGAGCTTCAGCAAAAATTTATGGCGTCCCACATGGAGCGGCTTGGGTCGGGTGCTTCTGAAACAGTTCGCACAAGTAGTCTTCACATTGATCTGATCCGCGATCTTAAGCGGATCAACAGTCATCTCACAGCTGTGGCTTACTCCGTCTTGCGGGCATCAGGAGAGGTGCCAAAGACAAAGTGGAAAAAGGCACCAGCGGGCACTGTCAGACAAAACGAG
>CALFSV010000132.1 GCA_937916485.1 uncultured Paracoccaceae bacterium
TGCCCTCAAGCGGCAATATCGGCGCAGCCGAGGCCGTTGATCAGACTTTCCTTAGGCAAATCTGCCTTAAAGGTGAGGCAGGTTTAACAGACCCAAGGTTAACGATACATTAATTCTGATGGGCGTGAAACAAGATTGTTATGCGTGGGGCTGGGATCACAGCCAGTCGCGCAGGATCGGAATCAGTGGAATATCTGCCGGTGGCATAGGGTAGTTCTTCAGATCATGTGCGCGGACCCATTTAAGGGTCTGCCCTTCGCGAGCTTGCGCAATCCCCTCCCACTTGCGGCAGGCAAAGAGCGGCATCAGCAGGTGAAAGTCCTCATAGCTGTGACTGGCGAAGGTCAGCGGCGCCAGACAGCTCGACCATGTGTCGATCCCAAGTTCCTCCTGCAATTCACGAATAAGGGCTGTCTCGGGCGTCTCGCCCGGCTCCACCTTGCCACCGGGAAACTCCCAGAGACCGGCCATGGATTTACCCTCGGGGCGCTGCGCCAGAAGGATGCGCCCGTCCACATCAATCAGAGCGACCGCTGAGACCAAAACAACCCTCATGAGCGGTAATCGGCGTTGATGTCGATATAGCCGTGGGTGAGGTCGCAGCTCCAGACACAGGCCGTGCCGCCGCCCAGACCCAGATCGACGCTGATCACGAGGTTTTGGCCTTTCATATAGGCCGCCGCGTCCGCCTCGCTGTAGCCGGGGTTCACCCAGCCATTATCGGCCACGAGGATATCCCCGAACCAGATCGAGAGCCGGTCGCGGTCTGCCCGCGCACCGGATTTGCCCACGGCCATGACGACGCGGCCCCAATTGGCGTCCTCGCCTGCCAGCGCGGTTTTCACCAGCGGTGAGTTGGCGATGGATTTGGCGTGGATATGCGCGTCGCTGTCGCTCGCGGCACCGGATACGGAGACCTCCACAAATTTTGTGGCCCCTTCGCCGTCGCGCACGACCTGATGCGCGAGGTCCAGCATCACACGGCGCAGCCCCTCCATGAAGCCGATGGAATGCTCTGTGATCTCCACACCGCTCGCCCCGGTGGCGGCTACAAGCACTGTGTCGGACGTGGATGTGTCGCTATCGACGGTGATGCAGTTGAACGTGGTGCGGTTGAGCGCGCCGGTCATGGATTGCAGCACTGGCATCGGCACAGCGGCATCGGTGAAGATATAGACCAGCATCGTCGCCATATCTGGCGCGATCATACCTGACCCTTTTGCGAACCCGGCGATGCGCACGGTTTGCCCGTCGATCATCACCTTGGTCGCGGACCCCTTGGGGAAGGTGTCTGTGGTCATGATGGCGCGGGCGGCGGCCTCGATCCCGTCGGGGCTCAGAGCAGCGGCCAGCTCAGTGGCTTTCGCAGTGATACGGTCATGCGGCAGTGGCTCCCCGATCACCCCGGTGGAGGATGAAAAGACCCGCGTCTCAGGCACGCCCACGGCCGCTGCCACAGCGGCGGTGACGGCCCGCACGGCCTCGACCCCAAGCGCGCCGGTGAAGGCGTTGGCATTGCCGGAATTCACGATGATCGCGGCACCCTCGGACGAGGCTCGACCAATCTTGGCCTGACAATCCAGCACCGGTGCTGCGCGTGTGGCAGAGCGTGTGAACACCCCCGCAACCGTGCTGCCCGGAGCCAGATGGGCCAGCATCACATCGGTGCGGCCCTCGTATTTCACCCCGGCGGCGGCAGTTGCAAAGCGCACACCCTCAATCACGGGAAGCGTGGGGAATGCGGGCGGTGCCAGCGGGGAGACGTGGGTAATCTTTGCCATGTTCTCAGTCTGCCAGAAGGTCGAAACGGTCCAAAACCGAGGGGCTGAGCGCGTCTCCGGCCGCTCGGTCAACTTCGCCCGTGCTGGTCAGGGCTGCGACGGCCTCTTCCACGGCGGCCACGCGCAGGGCTTCTTCGATTTCTCCGCGAACGTCCTCAAGCTCGGGGCGGGCGGCGACACGTGTCTCGGACAGCAGGATCACATGCCAGCCAAATTGTGTCTCAACCGGAGGCGAAACGCTGCCCACGTCCATCTGCTCCACCGCAGCCTGGAATTCCTCGACCATCATGCCGGCGCCGAACCAGCCCAGCTTCCCGCCGCCAGGGCCCGAGGGGCCTGTGGAATGTTCCTGTGCGAGGGCCGCGAAATCCGCACCCCCCTCCAGAAGGCCGACCAGCTCCTGCGCTTTTTCCTCGGTTTCGACCAGAATATGCGAGGCGCTGTATTCGGTCACATCGTCGCCGTTGACATAGTTGGCTTGGAAATAGGCCTCGATCGCGGCGTCGTTCACGGCGGTTGTGGTGATGCGGTTGATCTCTTCGCTGGCCGTCACGGCGCGGCGCTCATTCTCCAACATCAGCTGGCTCACCTTCGACAGATCGCCGCCGCGGGCATCCATCATAAAGGTTTGTTGAACAAGCTGGTCCAAAATCCCCGTGTAAAGCACGTCTGCGGGCAGTTGCGCGAACTGATCCGGAAGCCCTGCGCGCAACACGATCATATGGCCCAGAGTGATCTCGGTGTTGTTGACCGTGGCCACGACCGTGTCGGCGGTGACGTCGTCCTGAGCCGTGGCGGGCAAGGCAAGCGCCCCGATCAGGGCGATGGAAAGCGGGAGGCGGGAAAGCTGGGGGATCATATGGGTCATCCTTTGCCATATCGGGCGTGGGGCACTCAGGGGTGCGCGGCGTTGACACTCTGCCAGCAGGGTCTTACATCGCCTTAAGATCAAGGCATTCCCGCTGATTTCGGGCCTGTTGTAGGCGCGCAAGGGAAACGGGGCAAGCCATTGCCCGTCACAAGATGTCAAAACACCGGAACGGATTGAATATGCTGGGTTTAGGAACTGTCGCTCGTAAGGTTTTCGGAACCCCGAATGACCGCAAGGTCAAGGCCGTGCGGCCCCTTGTGGCCCAGATCAACGCGCTTGAACCCGAGATGCAGGCGCTGAGCGATCAGGGTTTGATTGACAAGACGGCGGAACTTCGCGAGCGCGCCAATAATGGTGAGAGCCTTGATGCGCTTTTGCCCGAGGCGTTTGCCAATTGCCGCGAGGCGGCGTGGCGAGCGCTTGGTTTGCGGGCATTCGATGTGCAGCTTATGGGCGGGATTTTCCTGCATCAGGGCAACATCGCCGAAATGAAAACGGGCGAGGGCAAGACCCTCGTGGCGACCTTCCCGGCCTATCTCAACGCGCTGACTGGCAAGGGCGTGCATATCGTCACGGTGAACGATTATCTGGCCACGCGCGACAGCGAGTGGATGAGCAATGTATTCTCCGCGCTGGGCATGACCACCGGCTGTGTGATCCCTGGACAAAACGATACAGAAAAGCGCGTGGCCTATGCGTGTGACGTGACCTATGCCACCAACAATGAGCTTGGGTTCGATTACCTGCGCGACAACATGAAGCCCGAGCTGAGCCAGATGAGCCAGCATGGCCATAACTTCGCCGTGGTCGATGAGGTGGACAGCATCCTGATTGATGAGGCGCGGACGCCCCTGATCATCTCCGGCCCCGCGCAGGACCGATCCGAGTTGTACACGGCCATTGATCTCTTGATCCCCGAACTGCTGGATGAGCATTTCAAGCTTGATGAGAAGACGCGCAATGTGACCTTCACTGATGAGGGAAACGAGTTTCTCGAAGAGCTTCTGGTGACGCGGGGCGTGTTGCCCGAGGAGCAATCGCTCTATGATCCCGAAAGCACCACGATCGTGCACCACGTCAATCAGGGTCTGCGCGCGCACAAGCTCTTTACGAAGGACAAGGATTACATCGTTCGTGATAGTGAGGTCGTCCTGATCGACGAATTCACGGGTCGGATGATGGCTGGGCGGCGTCTCTCGGATGGCCTGCATCAAGCGATCGAGGCGAAGGAGGGCTGTGATATCAAGCCGGAGAACGTCACGCTCGCCTCCGTCACGTTCCAGAACTATTTCCGCCTCTATGACACGCTGAGCGGGATGACCGGCACAGCGGCCACCGAGGCTGAGGAATTTGCCGAAATCTACGGTCTTGGCGTCGTCGAAGTGCCGACCAACCGCCCTATCGCGCGGATCGACAAGGATGATGCGGTCTACCGCACCCAAGACGAGAAGTTCAAAGCGGTGATCAAGGCGATCCGCGAGTCTCACGAAAAGGGTCAGCCCATTCTGGTCGGCACCACGTCGATTGAGAAATCCGAGACGCTGAGCCAGCTTCTGACCGCCGAGGGGATCGAGCACAATGTCCTCAACGCGCGTCAGCACGAAAAAGAGGCCCAGATCGTGGGCGACGCGGGCAAGCTGGGGGCTGTGACAATTGCCACGAACATGGCCGGGCGCGGGACAGACATCAAGCTGGGCGGGAATGTGGAGCTGAAAGTGCTCGACGCGATTGCCGCCGATCCTGATGGCGATGCTGACGAGATCCGCAAGCGGATCGAAGATGCCCATACCGCCGATGAGAAGGCCGTGACCGATGCGGGCGGTCTCTTTGTTCTGGCCACCGAGCGGCACGAGAGCCGCCGGATCGACAATCAGCTGCGCGGCCGCTCTGGCCGTCAGGGAGATCCGGGCATGTCCGCCTTCTTCCTCAGCCTTGATGACGATCTGATGCGCATCTTCGGCTCCGAGCGACTTGAGAAGGTTCTGTCCGGGCTGGGCATGAAAGAGGACGAGGCGATCATCCACCCATGGGTGAACAAATCGCTGGAGCGCGCGCAGGCCAAGGTCGAAGGTCGCAACTTCGACATCCGCAAGCAGCTTTTGAAATTCGACGATGTGATGAACGAGCAGCGCAAGGTGATCTTCAGCCAGCGTCTGGATATCATGAAAGCCGAGGATCTGTCGGAAGTGATTGGCGACATGCGCGCCGAGGTGATCGACGATCTGGTCGATCAATATATGCCGCCCAAGACCTATGCAGATCAGTGGGACATGGAAGGTTTCCATCAGGCGTTGATGGAGCGGATGAATATGGACCTGCCCGTGATTGCATGGGGCGAGGAAGAAGGCGTCGACGACGAAGAGATCAGCGAACGTATCGAGAAAGCCGCCAACGAGATGATGGCGCAGAAAGCTGTCGCCTTTGGTCCTGAGGATATGCGCCGCATCGAAAAACAGATGCTGCTGCAAACCATCGATGGCAAATGGCGCGAGCATCTGTTGATGCTGGAGCATCTGCGCTCGGTCGTGGCGTTCCGTGGCTATGCGCAGCGGGACCCGCTCAATGAATACAAGAACGAGGCGTTTCAATTGTTTGAGTCCATGCTCGATGGTCTGCGTCAGGACGTGACGCAAAAGCTGGCTCAGGTGGCACCTATGTCCGAAGAAGAGCGCAACGCGCTGGTCCAGCAGATGATCGCTGAGCAGACCCGTATCGCCGCCGCCGGAAAAGACGCGCAAGCGGCAGGTGAGGCGCCTGCGTCCAGTGCTGTCACGGCAAGCGGTGCCGTTGATGGTTTCGATGAGGCCGACCCCACCACATGGGGCAACCCTGGACGGAATTCCGACTGTCCTTGCGGCTCGGGCAAGAAGTTCAAGCATTGCCATGGGCGCTTAACTTAATCAATTATTTCAATGACTTAACAATCCATTGTACTGCATAAAATGTTATGCAATTGTTATGCAAATGGCGAATTTGCATAGGTTGTTAGGCATTTGTTAGGCAAAACTGACGCTGAGTTTGAAGAAAAGATGGTGGATGGCAAAGTGCTGCTGTTCACTCGCAATGGCATTTTCCAAGTGCGATTGTACAAAGGCAAACGGCAGTACATCTACAAAAGCTTGAAGACACGAGACTTGGCTAAGGCACGTGAGTTGGCAGTACGTGCACACTATGAGTTAGAGTTCCGCAAAGAAGAACAGCTGCCACTGCAGATTAAACGCTTCAGTGATGTGTTGAATGAGTATGAACGACTGCGTGAGAGCCAGAACCAACGTGGCACTTACAAGCACAGCAACAAAGCCAATCAACAGCAAACCAGTGATTACATGCTGCGCCAAATACGGCGTGTGAGCAAGTTTTGGCATGAGTTCTGTGGCAAGAAGCCAGTTGATAAGATAGATAATGCACTGCTGCGTGACTACGTTGATTGGCGACGTGACTACTATCACCGTATGCCAGTAGAGCAGCGTCCAAAGAACCACAGCTTAAATCCAGCAGACAAAACACTTGAATGGGAAACTACCTTTGCACTCACTGTGCTGAAGTTTGCGCAAGAACGTGGCTACAGAGGCAACAAACCAACACCCACGTTTAGGCACAAAGCACAGCGCACTAAAACACGCCCAGCGTTTACACTGCGCGAATACAGCGTGTTGTACAAAGGCATTAGGCGCTGGATGCATGAAGAGAAAGATAACGCCAAGTGGCGCTATACACGTGAGCTGCTGCGTGACTATGTGTTGATACTTGCCAACAGTGGCATGCGTGTAGGCGAAGCTAACAACTTGCGTGTGGGTGACTTAGAGCGGTTTACCGATGAACGTGGTAGAGAAAACTACGCATTTAACGTCAACGGCAAGACTGGAAAGCGTTATGTTATCCTGCGTGCCAATGCTGCGAGATACGTGGAACGTACGTTGGAGCGTAATGCTCGTTGGCAAGAAGAGTGGGCACGTACGGCTGAACTTGGTGTGAAACAACACAGCCGCAAAACAGCACAACACGATGATTGGCTGTTTCGAATGCCAGATGGCAACAAGATTATAACGCTGATTGATCAATTTAACGAAGTTCTTAAGCGTGAAAATATCATGCACAACGCAGATGATGAGAAATATACGCTCTACAGTCTAAGGCATTTTTACGCTGTGCAGATGCTGCGACACGGCAAAGTTAATGTGTTTGATATTGCGCGGAACATGGGCACTAGTGTTCGCCGCCTGACAGAAGATTCCCAACGGCGACACGCTGTGCGATATTC
>CALFSV010000133.1 GCA_937916485.1 uncultured Paracoccaceae bacterium
TATCTGAAAACCGCATGGGCCAGATCAGATACACAGAGGATCAGACACTCCCGATCATCACCGAGCTTTCAGTTGTGTCAGCATTCGATGACGCATCACGCTTCAAAAGGTAATCAAGTGCGGGCGCATATCTCGGGCTGACGCCAAGACGATACGGATCCGGCGAAACCAGCAGAAATGGACGCATCTCGAAGCAGGGTGACAAGATGGTCCGAAAGCACCTCTATGAGGCGGAAACAACCTTGCTGACGCGCAACCTGCGATCTCAGTCTCTGAAGATTTGGGGCATGAAATTGGCGAAAGTGTCCGGCTTCAAAAAGGCGCGCATTGCAGTTGCCCGAAAACTTGCCGTGGTTCTTCACACAACGTGGAAAGCCGACACGCCATTCCGTTGGACACAGTCGGCAGCATGATCAGGGAAGTTGCACGACTAAGCCAGCGGACGCGTCCCCCCCGGGACGTATGGCGCAGATCAGACCGTCCCTCTGAATGCACCGCACAATGAAGCAAGTGCGAGGACCACTTAGGTCGATCCGACCATCCAACGCCAACATGCGGCGATCCGTCGAGGTCGACCGCGGAGAGAACCGTGAACCCGGCGCACGCTAAGGCAACAATCAAAGAACTTGACCAATGCGATTAGAGAATTTTCAGGGGGGCACTCCAATCTTACGTCCTGTTAACGCGACTGGAATCGAAACCGAGTGACGCTAGCAACCCTTGATTTCACAACCAACCGACCGCCAAAGTGAGTGCCACTCGCCGTTTATCTTCACGAAAACCGCGTCCCAATGCCACCACCAGCGGCTAGATTTCAGGCCTTGGATCCTTCGCTTCCAGATCTAAGCCGCAAACATTGGACCGAACCGGAGCCACCAAAATCGGACCGTTTCATGGCTGACGTCGATGCCCCGCTTATGGAGAAGATCTTCCACGTTCCGTAGGGAAAGCGACTACCGGACATACAACATAACCGCCAGGCGGATAATTTCGGGGCTGGTTTTGAACCACTTGAAGGGGTTGGGTTTGGTGATACGCTGAAGCTGGCCAGCGCCCCGCCCCATCTCAAGGCAAGTTCTTCTGACAGGACCCTCAGGATGCAAGATGCTCGAATAGGCGTGCCACTGCCTCTGCCCCCGGATCTACGTGTCCATGCAACTGTTCTGCGTTTATGTAGGTCGCTCGTCCTGCCTTAGCTTTGGAAAGTGTGGCGGTAAAGGCAGCCCCTTTTCGGGCCGCCGCAGCGGCTTTATCTAGACCCTGATCGAGCGCTTCCAAAGCAGGTAAGAGCGCATCGACCATCGTCCGATCACCTGGGTTGGCGCCTCCAATCATGCGCATTCGGTCCAGCCCGGTTTGCAGTGCCTCTCGCATTGGCAGGCCCGACGACGAGGCGTCGCCAGCAGCCGCGAAAAATATGGCGAGCAAGACCCCCGAAGATCCGCCCATAGTCTGGCTCAGTTCCAGCCCGATGGCGCGATAGAGTTGGGTGTGATCGGCCAAGGGCAGAGTGTCCATTGCTTCAACCAACGCGCGAGCAGCGGTGGCAAGGGTGGACCCGGTGTCCCCGTCACCCGACCGGGCGTCGAGGGCGTTGAGGTCTGCCTCGGCCGCAATCAGGATGTTGCAGCACGATGCCAGGAAAGTCTTGGTCTCTGGATGCGATGATGCAGGTGCCCTAATTGGTGACAACCCGTCAGGAAGAGGTAGCATAGCGGGCTTTCTTACAGTTTTGCATTTCGGCCAGCCCGGAACGTCTACCGGATGCATGAGCAGCGCTTCGTCGCCCGGCGATAGTTCAAGAACCGAAACAGAGAAACCGTGCATGTCCAGGGCGGTCATCATCGCATCGGGTCCCACGATCATCTCGATCCGGTTGCCGATCCGAGACTTTAGAAGGTCCCCGGTCAGGATCGACATCTCCAGGACCGACGCACCACCGAGATTGTTCACAAGGGCGACGTGGGGGGCGTCTGACATCGTTGCGGCCAGTTTTTCCGTGATCTTGTCCACCGCGTCTTGGGCCCCGCTGGATATCACCTGTTCGACCCCTGCCTCGCCGTGTATCCCCAGCCCCAGTTCAGCCATACCATGTGGAATTCGGTCCTCTTTCGGCGAGCCAGGGACCGTGCAGGTGTCAAGCGACATCCCGATGCTGCGGCTGTTGCTGATAACCCGTTCCGCAGCTGCAGTGATATCGTCTAGGCTCGCACCGTTTTCGGCCATTGCGCCCGCAATCTTGTGGGCGAACAGGGTTCCGGCCAGTCCTCGCGCCTGGGGAAGGTCCGGCAGCGCAACATCATCATCAACGATGACCATGCTTACGTTGTGCCCGAAGGCTCTCGCTCGTTCTGCCGCCAGCCCAAAGTTCAACCGATCGCCGGTATAGTTTTTGACGATCAGAAGGCACCCTGCCGGGCCAGTGACGGCCAGAATTCCTGCAAGTACAGCATCGACGGACGGAGAGGCGAAAACGTCGCCGCAGACCGCCGCCGTCAACATCCCTGCCCCGACGAACCCTGCATGCGCCGGCTCGTGTCCTGACCCACCGCCAGATACGAGCGCCACCTTGGACTTGTCCCAGTCGCTTCGCAACACGACGCGAATATGGGGGTAACCATCCAGCCGTGTCAGCGCGCCACCTGACGCTGCGATAGCGCCATCGATCGCTTCGGCGACAATGTCTTCCTTGCTGTTTACAAACTGCTTCATGATCATTCTCCCCTAAGTCACGCGCGCGCCGGTCGCGTTGAAAAAGTATGGTTTTTCGGGGCGAATCTTGACGATGTCCCCCCCTTTGAGCGGTGTATGCGCCTCGGTGACGGTAATCAGGTCGTGGTCCCGAAAGCTGAGATGAAGTCGGGTCTGGTCACCCAGATGTTCGACCCGCTGCACGAAACTGTCCTGTCCCTCGCCCTGAACGATGTGCTCGGGGCGTAGGCCGATATGGGTCGCTCCCGCAGGGGCAGCGCCAAACAGGTCTGCGGGCAAGACGTTTATGCGCGGCTGTCCCAGACGGCTGGCGGCATAGACGCTGACCGGGTTCTCGTAGATCTCTCTCGGGCTGCCAAACTGTACCAGGCGGCCCTTGTCCAGGACGCCCACATGGGTGGCCATCGTCATCGCCTCGATCTGGTCATGGGTCACGTACAGGAGTGTCGCTCCGGAATTGACCTGGATGCTTTTCAGCTCAATCCGCAGGTCCGATCGCAACTTGGCATCAAGTGAGCTGAGCGGCTCATCCATAAGGTAGACTGACGGGTTGCGCACCAGCGCGCGGCCTATGGACACCCGCTGCATCTCCCCGCCCGACAAAGCCGTGGATTTGTTGTCCAGTTTGTGACTGATCTGCAGTATCTCAGCTACTTCACCGACCTTGCGGTCGATCTCAGCCCGTGGGGTTCTCAGAATTGGCGATTTGAGCGGAAACTCAAGGTTTTGCCGTACGGTCAGATGGGGATAAAGCGAGTATTGCTGAAACACCATCGCCACGTCCCGCTGCGCGGGGGTCAGGTTCGCGACATCGCGCCCCCCGATCTGTATTCGGCCCCGGTCCGCCGTTTCGAGGCCCGAGACAAGGCGCAGAGTGGTCGTCTTACCGGCCCCCGTCGGCCCCAGCAATACAACGAAAGAGCCGTCGGGTATCGTCAAGCTGACCCCGTCCAGGGCCACGTTGCTGCCAAAGGACTTGGCGACGTCACTCAGGATCACTTCAGCCATGGGCAAGCACTCCATGATTGGCTTCGGACCGCAGGGCCCGGCCGGTTCCGGCGTCAAACACCGTCACGGTCCGAGGATCGAACCGCAGGCCGGTCGTCTGACCAATGCCAACAGCCTCATGACTGGCAATCCGTGCCTTGATCTGACCGTTGGGTGTATCAAGGCTAACGATCTGGGTGGTGCCCAAGTATTCAGTTGCAACGATCCGTCCGCGATAGCGGGCGCTGTCGTCAAACTGAATATGTTCGGGCCTTACCCCAAACGTCAGATCGCCATTGGCCCCTTCGATCATCCTGGGCAACGAAAAGGCCGTACCGTCCAACGTGACACTTGTCCCGCCTTTGCCAACCATTCCGTGAAAGTCGAGAAAGTTCATCGGAGGAGAGCCGATGAACTGGGCTACGAATTTCGTCGCGGGCCAGTCATAGATGTCCTGAGGAACACCGAACTGTTCGACGATCCCTTGGTTCATGACCACGATCTTGTCGCCCATCTGCATCGCCTCCAACTGATCATGGGTGACATAGACGGTCGTAGCCCCCATCCGGTCATGCAGGGCGCGCAACTCTTCGGCCATATGCTCCCGGAACTCGGCATCTAATGCGCCCAGCGGCTCGTCCATGAAGAACGCCTTGGGGTCACGCACGATCGCCCGCCCCAGCGCCACCCTTTGCCGGTCACCACCAGAAAGACCCCCTACCGGATGATCAAGGATATTGGTGATGCCCAGGATCTCGGCAATCTCGTGGACTTTCTGTCTCACGGCGGTTCGGGGCATCCCCTGACTGACCAGCGGATAGCTGATGTTCCGGCGCACGTTCATATGCGGATAAAGGGCAAACATCTGGAACACGAACGCGATGTCGCGCTGGCTGGCAGGTTTCATCCCCACCTCTTCGCCATCAATGAAGATCTCGCCGCTTGTCGGCAACTCAAGACCCGCCATCATTCGCAGCGTGGTCGTCTTGCCGCAACCAGAGGGGCCCAGCAGCATGAAGAATTCGCCATCCTCAATGGTGAATGTCGAAGATTTTACCGCGTTGAACGACCCGAAATCCTTGCGCAGGTTCACAATTCTGATCTGTGCCATGGGCTACTCCGGGAAATGGCTGACGATAATGAACATCACCGTGCCAACAAGCGTGACGACGAACGAATAGCTGTAGAGGGCCAGAGCGAAGGGCTGCATGAGCATCACGACGCCAAGGGCGATGAGGACAGTTGCAATGCCCTCCCAAGGGCCTCGGCGCAGACGCATCAATCCGTTGAAAAAGTGGGTCATTTGCGCACGGCTCCAAATGTGATCCCTCGCAGGAGATGTTTCCGCAGCAGGATGGTGAACACCATGACCGGGACGAGAAAGATCGTCGCCCCTGCCGCCACGGCAGGCCAGTCCTTGCCGCTGGTCCCGATGATCGTAGGGATAAACGGCGGCGCAGTCTGGGCTGTGCCAGAGGTCAAAAGGACCGCAAAGGCGTATTCGTTCCAGGCAAAGATCAAACAGAAGATCGCGGTCGAGGCGATACCTGTCGCCGCCTGCGGCAGAACGACTTTGTAGAAGGCCTGAAACCGGGTGTAGCCGTCGATCAAGGCCGCCTCTTCATACTCCACAGGGATTTCGTCTATGAACCCCTTCAGCAGCCAGACCGAAAGCGACAGGTTCACCGCAGTGTAGAGCAGGATCATGCCCAGGTGGGTATCGTTCAGGCCAAGGTTCCGGAACATCAGAAAGATCGGGATCGCCACAGCAATGGGGGGCATCATCCGGGTGGAAAGAATAAAGAACAGCAGATCGTCCTTGAGCGGAACTCGGAACCGGCTGAACGCATAAGCCGCTGCCGTACCAAGGATCATACAAAGCGCCGTCGAGCCGAACCCGATGATGACCGAATTCATGAACCGCTGGCCGAACCGAGACTGGCCGGTGATGACCGTGCCCCGCTCGCGGGCGATTTCCTCATACCATGTGGTCGGGGGCCCCGCCTCTTCCAGCATCTGTTCGGTGGCGCGGGTCCGGTCGGTGAACAAATTGACATAGCCTTCCAACGTCGGTTCGAACACCACCACGGGTGGATAAGCAATGGAATCTGTAGGCGATTTGAACCCCGTGGCGATGATCCAGAGAAGCGGCACCAGCGTGATAATTGCATAGCCGATCACAAGGATCCCCGCGAACCATTTGGTCCGCTGAGACGGTTCTGTCACGGAAAAGCTCATCGTTCTTTCACCTTGTTGAGGGCTTTCACATAGATCGAAGCCAGGCCAAAGACGGTGACAAAAAGGATGACAGCATAGGCGGATGAGTATCCAGTGCGCCACTTTTCGAAGGCTTCCCGTTTAAGATCGATCGAGGTCAGCGTGGTCAGGTTGCCCGGCCCCCCGCCGGTCAACTGCACAACCAGGTCGAACATCTTGAAATTCTCGATCCCCCGAAACAGTACGGCCAACATCAGGAACGGCAGTGCCATGGGCAGGGTGATCGTCCAGAACTGCCGCAACTTGCTGGCCCGGTCGCATTCGGCCGCCTCGTAGATGCTGTCCGGAATTGACCGAAGGCCCGCCAGACAGATCAGCATGACAAAGGGCGTCCACATCCATGTATCAGCGATGACGATCGCCCAGGGGGCCAAATGCACATCACCGATCATCGAAAAACTGGCCGGGTCGATCCCTGTAAAGAAGGACACGACATAGTTAAATAGGCCAATTTGCGGCTGATAAAGAAAGGTCCAGAAGTTGCCAACTACCGCTGGGGACAGCATCATTGGGAATACGATGATCGTTGTCCACAGATCGTTACCCCTGAATTTCTTGTTGATCAGATAGGCTAACGTGAACCCGATAAGGACCTGCAGGACGATGGTCCAGATCAGGAAATGCGCTGTGGCCTGCATGGTGTTCCAGACATCCGGATCGGACAGGATGCGGCGATAATTCTCAAGGCCCACCCACTCCACCGCGTTGTTGGGCCGGTTGACGCGAAAGTTCGTGAAACTGAGCCGGATCGTCCAGATCAGCGGAAAGATATTCACGGCCAGCAGCAAGAAGATGGTTGGTGCAACAAAGATCCAGGCAATCGTCCGGTCCGACAGGCCCCTGATGCGCCGGGCCATCCCGGGGGGCGTCCGCAGTGCGGCCCGGTCGATGGGGGAATGTGTCATCTCTTGATATCCTTCCAAACGCTAGGTCGCACCTTTGCGTTGGATCATAGCGGGACTATTGGAGTTCGGGGATCCAGTCGACGGCACCGCCGACTGGAAATTTGGGACCGGACCACCGGCAGAACCGGTGGTCCAGATATCAGGTTCAGATCTTGCCTTCGTCCTCAAAGACTTCGGTCCAGTCACGGACCAAACCGTCAAGCGCCTCTTGGGCCGTTCCTGTTCCGGCAACGACGTAGTTGTGCACGCGTTCCTGCATTGGAAGCAAAAGGTCAGCATAAGCCGGTTCTGCCCAGAAGTCCTTCACGATGGCCATGCTGTCGAGGAAAGTCTGCGCGTAGGGCTGACTGGTGGCGAAACCGGGATCCTCGACCACTGCACTCAGGGCAGAGTAGCCGCCAAGTTCCCACCACTTGGCCTGGACCTCGGGCTGCGCAAACCACTGGATGTATTCCAGCGCAGCATCCTGCTTTTCCGAATAGGCCACGACCGAAATGCCCTGCCCACCAAGCTGGGCGAATTGACCTGCAGGCCCCGGCGGATTTGCGAAATAGCCAGAATTGCCACCACCCACATTCGGGTCGGCTTCTACACCCGGCCAGATGAAGGCAAAGTTCATCTGCATCGCGACCTGACCAGACCGGTAGGCATCGATATTTTCGCCCATGTACCAGTTCGACGAACCGGGAGGTGTCGCGGCGTCATACAGCGCCTTGTAGAACTCCAGCCCCTCTACAGCACCCGCAGAGTTCACGAAGCCATCCAGATCATACGGCTGATCGGGGTTTTCATACAGGAAACCATAGTTGTAGAGGGCATTCGTTACCCCCATCGTGATCCCTTCCGATCCTCGCTCCGTGTAGATCGCAGCCCCATAGACCGTGGTGCCATCAATATCACGGCCCTGAAAGAACTCGGCAATATCCTTGAGCTCCGCCAGCGAGGCCGGCACATCAAGAGCGCGCCCGTAGGTTTCCATGAACTCTGCCTGAAGCTCCGGGCGCTCGAACCAGTCCTTGCGGTAGGTCCAACCCACGACATCTCCAAAGGCGGGCAGAGCATAGTAATTGGGGGTATTCTTAGGCCATTCGGCATAGCCCGTCACTGTGGCCGGAATGAAATCGTCCATGCTGATGCCATTGGCATCAAAGAAGTCGTTCAGCTTGACGTAGTGGCCGTTTTCGGCGCCGCCGCCGATCCACTGGCTGTCTCCGATCATGAGGTCGCACAGTTGGCCGCCCGAATTCAGTTCGTTCAGCATGCGATCGGCAAAACTCGTCCACGGCACGAACTCAAAGCTCATTGTGTTGCCCGACTGCGCCTCGAAATCGCGGCTCAACTCGATCAGCGCATTCGCAGGATCCCACGCCGCCCAGCATAGGGTCAGGTCTTCGGCCGCCGCGGCCGTCGACAGTCCCGAGGCGAGCAATGCGCCCGCCGCCGCCGTCATCATCATCATGTTGGAATTCATCTGGTGTCTCCTCCCAAGGATTTGTTCAGGGTCGGCCCCTCGCCGCGATCCTGCCCTGTGATTAATGCTAATGAGACACGTGCCTCAGAACAAGTAATTTCTGAGACACGTGCCTCATTAGCTGCTAAGGAAGATTGAAGTCACTATGGACATCGCCTTGAGGTCCGCCAACCATGAGCTATCAACAAGTTGATAAGCTGAGAGAAACTCCGTCAATGAGACCAATTCGACAAAGGCTTCCGCCAACCACGAAGGACCTTGCAAAAGTGGCCGGCGTCAGTCGCGCAACGGTGGATCGTGTCCTGAACGGACGCGAAGGGGTTAAGCAAAAGACAGTCGAACGGGTCAACGCCGCGATCAAGGAACTAGGTTTCGTACGCAATCTGCAGGCAGCGAATCTGGCCCGATCCAGAAGCTACCGGTTCCTGTTTGCATTGCCCAAGTCCGGTGACCAGTTCCTGCAGGAAATCGTCCGCCATGTGGACGAGGCCAGGACGGTCTTTTCTGCGGACCGCGTCTCCTTCGACATTCACCACATCGACGAGAACGACCCCTACTCCATCTCTGACTACCTCTCGACACTTCAGCCAGATGCCGTGACAGGCGTCGCGATTATGGCGCCCGAAACGCCCCAGGTCCGCGATGCCATCATGCGCCTTCAGGAGCGCGGGGTCGCCACACTTCCCTTCATCTCAAACCAAACGATGATCGATGAAGACTGGGTCGGGATCGACAACCGGGCAGCCGGGGCGACAGCTGCCATCCTGCTGGGCCGGTTCATCAAAGCAACGTCTGGTTCCATCATGGTCGTCGCCGAAAGCCTGCAATTGCGGGACAGCCTGGAGCGCCGCCTCGGATTTGACGACGCCCTTAATACCGACTTCCCGTTCATGCATGCGCTCCCTTCGCTGGAGACCTATGGCAACGACCAGCGCGCGCGCGCCATTCTGACGACAACCCTGCGCAGCAATCCCGATATCGCAGGTATCTACATCTTGTCGTCCGAGGCGCGCGGGCCGCTGACTATCTTGCAGGACCTTGCTTTACCGCCCTCTGTCGTAAAGATCGCACACGAGCGTACGCCGTTTTCGGTGGGCGCGCTGCAGCGCGGTGACCTCGATGCAGTGATCGCGCAAGACACCGGTCATCTTGTCCGTAGCGCGATCCGTCGCCTGAAGGGGATCGTGGACCAGAGAGAAACGTTGACCTCCCAGGAAAAGATTCGGATTGAGGTTCTTCTTAGGACAAATATTTGAGTAGCTGTTAGCGGCGACTGTATTCGTGCGAAAGGTTGTCGAGCCGATGTACGACACAGCCCTGCATAAGCCGGTCGGTGGTGTCAGACAAATTCAAACTTGTCTCTGCAAGGACGGTGACGCTACCCCTTATCCCACGCAGAGACCGCACCGGCGTTGTTACGCAATTCGCGCCTGAGGTGTGACTGCCCCTTACCCCTCTGACCTTATGCCACTCGAGCGATCTCGGCGGTGCCGAGGGCATTAAAGCGGTTCATGAGTGCGATACGGATGTGGATTTCGGCGGTCAGGCGGTCCGGGTCTGTCGCCATGATGCGTTCGCCGAAGGATTTCAGGCAGCGCATTTTCGCCTCGATCCGGCTACGGGCGTGGTATCCGGTCCAGCGCTTCCAGAACGCCCTGCCGTAATGTCGGATGGCGCACAGGGTTTCGTTGCGAGCGCGTGCCGCTGGGCAATCTTCTTTCCACAGGCGGCCGTTATTCGGGATCGGAATGATTGAAGTGGCCTCACGCGCGAAGATGGCGGAGTGGCAGCGGCGCGTGTCATAGGCGCCGCTGGCAGTCACTGTGCCGATCTGCTCGCCCTCCGAGATTTGGCCGAGTAGGTCCGGCAGCACGGGGCGGTCGCGATCGCGGCTGGGCGTGAATTCCACGGCGCGGATGTCGGATGTGGCCGGGTCCATGGCGAGATGCACCTTGCGCCACTGGCGGTGGCCCTGCACCCCGCGTTTGCGCGCCTGCCATTCCCCGTCGCCTAGGAACTTGATCCCGGTGCTTTCCACGAGCAGGTTCAGCGGGCCATCAGCGCTGCGATAAGAGACCTGAACAGCCAGGACCTTCTGCCTCCGGCACAGGTTGGAAAAGTCGGGCACGGGCCAGTCCAGCCCCGCTAGCTTCAGCAGGCTCGCCACCATCGCGGCGGTCTGTCGCAAGGGAAGCTTGAACAGCACTTTGATTGACAGGCAGAACTGGACTGCCGCATCGGAAAAGACCGGTGGACGTCCGGGCCTGCCGTAACGCGGCGCACGCCAGGTGATGTCCTCGTCGACCCAGATCAGCAGGGACCTCCGCTTCCGCAGCGATGCGTTGTAGCTGGACCAGTTCGTCGTACGATAGCGGGCGGGAGATGGTTTGCTCATGGAGGGCATCTAACTGCATGGATTCGCGAAATGAATCCCCTGTCGTCAGACTTTTGCTAAAACGCCCAATAGATAACAACGTGTCGCCTCACCTCCTGTGGTGCGGCGTCTTGACGGATTTGAATTGCTCATTGAAGCCCGGCTCAGTCAGCGAAGGCTTGCTAACGTCCGCTTGGGCCGGGCTTCGCCGTAGCGAGAATTGCCGTGGCGAAGATCCTGCGGCAGTCCGGCCCCCAATCCCTAACCTTCGGTCAGATATTTCGTCAGGCTGGCACCATCGAACTGTCCCAAACCAGCATCCAGAGCCTTGGCGTAGCTGGCCCGGGCAGCTTCCGACAGCGGCATGGGGTGTCCAAGCCGATCCGCCTGTTTGAGAGCAAGGTTGAGATCTTTGGCAAGACCCGCGATGTCAAACGTGCCAAGCTGATCTCCACCATTTAGTGTGTCGATGACCACTTGTGCGCGGTTTGACAGGACGGATGGCCCGCCTGAACTGTCGGCAAGAAGTGAGATCGCCGTTTCAGCCGGGATGCCCGATCCTTCAAGCAAGGTCAGCGCCTCGGCCAATGTCTTCCAATAAAGCGCCAGGGGCAGGTTCACGGCCAGCTTCATACGGGCGCCACTACCGGCAGGCCCGAGGTGTTCGACACGCTTGCATAATTGGTCAAGGACGGGCTCGGCCCTTGCGAAGGCGCCATCAGTGCCGCCTGCCATCCCCAACAGAAGCCCCTTGAGGGCGGGACCGACAGTGCCCCCGACCGGGCAATCGACAAAGTCGGCTCCGGCGGCCGTTATGTTAGCTGCGATGGTTTCGGTCTCATCCGGCAGCAAGGTCGACATGTCGACGACTAGCTTGCCTGCAATCCCGGCGGCAATCAGGTCCTCGGTAACGGCCTTTACGGCCGCGGCATCGGTCAGCGAAATCAGAACGATGTCCGCCTCGGCGCAGGTTGCGATGTCCTCGGCCACCGTGGCCCCGGCGTCGGCAGCCGCTGCGGCGTTGGCGGGGGTCCGGTTCCAGACGACGACCGATTGCCCGAGCTCGATCAGGCGCTTGGCGAATGCCGTGCCCATGCGGCCCGTTCCAAGTATGGCGATCATGGTCATTGTCCCTGCTCCCTATCCGATGCCGGAAAGTCCGCCATCGGCCCTTGATTTGCAAACGCCGCCCCATAGATCGCAGAGACCGGTAGTCCGTTCATGCGGCCGGTGGTCCGATCCGAACCTGCATGGCACTCAGCCCATCGACAGAACAGTCAATGACATCACCCGTCACAACCGCCCCGACTCCTGCGGGCGTCCCGGTCATGATAATGTCGCCTCCCTTCAGCTCATGCTGCTCAGACAGTTTTGCGATGATTTCGTCGATCTTCCATATCAGCAAAGAGATATCGGCATCCTGCTTGGTTTCGCCATTGACCTTTAGCCGGACATGACCGGTCGTCATTATCCCTGTGTCTTCCACCGTGGTGATCGGACCGACCGGCGCGGAATGGTCGAACGCCTTTGTGACCTCCCACGGCAAGCCTTTGGCAAGGGCGGCGGCCTGGTGGTCCCGGCGGGTCATGTCGAGCCCGACTGCATAGCCGAATATGTGCGACGACGCATCAGGCTCGGGGATGTTGTACCCGCCCGACTTCAGCGCCACGACAAGTTCGCATTCGTAGTGAAAATTTGTGGTGAAGACTGGATAGGGGATCTCTCCTCCGTTCTGCACGATCGCATCCGCCGGTTTCATGAAGATCACCGGTGGATCGCGTTCATCCTGCTGCATCTCGATGACATGGGCGACGTAGTTCTTGCCGATGCAGTAGATGCGGCGGACAGGGAATTTCTTGTCCGACCCAACAATATCAAGTTGCGCCTGAGCAGGCGGCGAAACGGCGAAGTCAGCCATGGATTGGTTTCCTCAATGAGATCGAATGACAGTCAGGCGGCAACGCCGACAGGCGAGTCGCAGGACCTCAAGGTCTCGTGGATCATGGAATAGATCAAGATATTAAACATCATATCCAGCATTAAAATATATTTATTGGCCCACGCAGTATAATCATATAGCCTACTGTCCAGGGGAGCGTGATGGGAGTCAAGTTCCCCGCTAACAGCGCCAGAGATGGCTAGGGAGGATGACTACATGACAATTCGGAACGGAATGAACCGGCGGAGTTTTGGCGCCCTGACGCTGGGTGGCATGGCTGCCGCCGCAATCGGCGCGCCGGCACTTGTGCGGGCCCAGACTGCCATCACATTTGCTGTGCCAAACCCTTCGGCCCTGACCTGGCTGCCCTATTGGGTGGCTGTTGGAGAGGGCTATTTTGGCGAGGACGGCCTTTCGCCATCCCTTGAGGCTATCGACGGATCGTCCGCGGTATTGCAAGCCATGGCAGCCGGTCAGGCGCATATTGGCGCCCCTGGCCCTGGTCCCACCCTTGGTGCCCGTGCGCGGGGCGTTGACGTAAAGTTCCTCTACAACCTCTATCCCAAGTCTGTCTTTGGACTGCTCGTGAAGGCTGACAGCGACTATGCCACTCCGTCCGATCTTGCTGGCACGGTGATTGGCGTCGGGACTGCAGACGGGGCCGAGGTTTCGTTCACCTCTGCTATCATGTCCGATCTGGGTCTGACGCCCGGCACCGACTTTACCTACCTTCCCGTCGGCGATGGCGGCACCGCTGCGATTGCATTCCTGCGCGACGAAGTCAGCTCTTACGCCGGTGCCGTATCTGACGCCGCAATCCTTGCATCGCGCGGGATCGAGCTAAAAGAGATCACGCCTGAAGCCTATCTTGGCTTCTTCGGCAATGGCATCGCGATGCTGGAAAGCCAGATGGAGGCCATGCCTGATCTGGCACCCAAGTTTGGCAGAGCTCTGGTCCGCGGCATGCGCTTTGCCTCTGATCCTGCCAACAAAGAGGCCTGTCTGGCCCATTGCGCTGCCGGCAACCCGCAGGAAGGCGAGCAAGACTACGCTGCCTCGCTGTTTGACGGGGTGGTCGGACGCATGACGCCAACAGATACCTTTATGCCTGAAGGGTACGGCTATCAGCCGGCCGAACATTGGCAGGCGATCCACGACTCCGCCGTCGCTTCGGGCGCCTTGTCCGAGCCTCTGGCAGACCTCTCCTCTGTCTACTCGAACGAGTTCGTTTCGGGTTGGAACGCCTAGGAATGGTGGCACAGCCCCTATCAAAAGACCCTCAGCCGGCCGCGTCATCGACGCGGCCGGTCTATGAGATCGAACGGTTGTCAAAGACCTACGCCCGCAACAAGCTTGTGGCGCTCGACAACGTCAATCTCACCATTCAGAAGGGCGAATTCGTCTCTGTCATCGGTTCGTCAGGATGTGGCAAGTCGACCTTGCTCAAGATCATGGCTGGCCTCATGCCCCCGACAACCGGTCGTGTTGTGCTGGAGGGCCGCCCCGTTGTTGGATCACGCCCGGATATCGGAATGATGTTCCAACAGGCAACACTGTTGCCGTGGAAGACCACGATCGAAAACATCCTCATGCCCGTCGAGATCCGCGAAGGCCGTAAGGCTGCAAAGGAAGCTACAACACGGGCAATGGATCTATTGCAGCTGGTCGGGCTGGGCGACTTTGCCAACGTCTACCCAGGTGAATTGTCCGGCGGCATGGCACAGCGCGCTTCGATCTGCCGGATGTTGGTCTCGGATCCAGCCATGCTCTTGCTGGACGAGCCATTCTCGGCACTGGACGAACTGACCCGCGATTTCATGAACATGGAGCTTCAGCGGATCTGTACCGAACGCAATGCGACGGCCTTCCTCGTGACCCATTCTTTGGCAGAGGCCGTGATCCTGTCTGATCGTATCCTTGTGATGCGGGCCCGGCCGGGACATATTGTCGAGGACGTCCGGATTGATCTGCCCCGGCCGCGCACGCTCGAGATGATCAACACCCCGCTTTTCGGCGAGATTGTGGCCCACATCCGGGACCTGCTTGGCAAGGAGGCACACGAATGACCGATGCTCCGAACGCTGCGACAATGACCACAGGCGCCGACACGGTCTGGGTCGAACACGAAGCCTTCATCGACCGCATCCCGCGCTGGGTTGCGATGACATTGCTTTTCGTCTTTGTCGTCGGTCTCTGGGACCTTGTTACACGCATGAGATGGGTTTCTGCCATCATCCTGCCCACACCGGGCGAGACATTGGCGGACCTGATCTTTGTCGGCCAAAACCTTATCGCCGGGGGCTATATGCTCGAGGCGCTTTGGACCACGACACTTACTGTCTTTTATGGATTCTTGATTGCGGTCGCGATCGGCTTTTCCCTTGGTCTTCTTGTCGGTGAAACGAAGTTTGGGGAACGCGCCGTCATGCCCTACCTTGTGGCGATCGACACCATGCCAAAGGTGGCCTTTGCACCGCTGTTCATTGCCTGGCTGGGGTTTGACATCAGTTCCAAGGTTGCGCTCGCGGCCTTTATCGCCACCTTTCCGATTGTTGTGGCGACAGCCGCAGGCCTTTATGCCGCGTCCGAGAATGAGCGGATGTTGTTCAAATCCATCGGCGCCTCGCGCATGCAAACCCTGATCCGGCTGAAGTTACCCACCGGTTTGCCCTACATCTTTACTGGGCTGAAAATCGCGTCTGTCGGCGTGATGGCCGGGGCGATTACCGGCGAGTTCCTTGGTGGAGGTAAGGGGTTCGGGGCCTTAATCCGGCAGTCTGCCAGCCAGTTGGACACGCCACGCGTGTTTGCCCTGATCCTGTACCTTAGCCTTCTGGGCCTGTTACTGTACTTTACAGTGGTCTGGGCACAACGTCGGTTCGTGTTCTGGAACAAATCTGATCGACCGGGAGGGGCGGCCTAAGATGAACATCCCGGCGGATGGAACCAAGAACCTGTCCGAGCAAGCCTACGATAAAATAAAGGGCGACATTCTAAACGGGGCGCTTGTCCCAGAAGAACGCCTGCAGATTGACGCGATCTCTGAGCGCTACGGCATCGGTGCCGTCCCCGTGCGTGAGGCGCTGAACCGCCTGTCGTCTGAGGGCCTCGTTGCCCGCCGAAGCCAGAGAGGGTTTTGTGTTGCGCCAATCTCGATCTCAGAGCTTGAGGAGCTAGTTAAAACGCGCATCTGGCTTGAGACACTGGCCCTTCGGGAATCGATGGGGAACGCCGATGAAGATTGGGAAGAGGCCCTGATCATCAGCTATCACCGGCTGGCCCGAACCCAGCGGCGCTTGCCAGAAGAGGCCGGTCGCGAGATATCTGAAGAATGGGAGGAACGTCACAAGGCGTTCCATCTGCTCATGATTGATCGATGCGGCTCTAGCTGGCTCTTGGACTTTTGTTCAACCCTGATGGATCAGGCCGTGAGATACCGAAACCTGTCAATGAACAGCAACCCCAGCAAACAAAGACGCGAGGGTGCCGCTGCAGAGCACAAGGCAATACTTGATGCAGTGCTTGAGCAGGACGTCGACCGAGCCTGCGCCCTGCTCGAAGAGCATTATCGGATCACTCTGGACGGCCTTAGGACACTAGTCTTGCCAGAAACCGACGGCGGTTCGGCTCCAGCGCTCCGGGTCTCGGGCGGCTAGGCCCAGACGCACGCAATACATTTGCCACATTCAAGGTCACATCTGTGAACTTGCTGCGATGATCTATATCGTACGAGAAAGCGGGCCGTGGTCCCTAAATTGTCCTCCATTTCCTTTCTGAGCACGTCCCCAAGGGCACCGTCCTCCCTGCGGGTTTCGAGGTTTAGGAAGGACAGTATTCTAAATCCGGCGGCTTGCCCCAATACTGAAAGGGTGTGTGATCGATCAGGCGCTGACCCTGTGGAGCCCATCCGGTTGTTTTAGCCATGTTGGTCTTCACGGACGTTTCGTCGATGAAAGGCAATCTTTCCGGCGCGAAACAGAAGCCGTCATGTTGATGACGCATGACAAAACAAGCCTAATAAATAGTTATAAATCCACCCCTTCCAACAATTGTTTCGCCCAAAATCCGCAATGCGCCGGATCTGGATTCACAGTCACACCCAACTGCAGACTCTGAGCAACGATACAGGCCTTGATGTCATCCGGTCCGCGCAGCTGCCCACTGGTCCGTATGTGTGCCTAGTAGGCCCAGCTAGGCTTCCCTTCCGTCGCCTTCGCTAAACTCCCGCACCAAACCCACTCAGGCATGGCATCGCAGCTCAGACTATCGAGTTGAACGAGCGAGCAAGCGACCGCTTACGAACCGAACAATCGTTGCATGTTTAAAAGGGTCTAAAATTTGGGTTGGGGTGTACGCGATACCTAAGGAGTGGGTGGCCCCCCACCCCCGCTCGGTCCCTGTCCCCCCTGTTTACGCCGCGCCATGTATGAGACTGGTGAAAAGCCCTACTCGGACAAGGTTCCAGTCTCGGTCTATCCCATGCGGTCCAAGTGATCCCTCGCACGCTCAAGTTGTGCGCGTCGGAAAGCGTAAACCGTCAAGTGTTAACCGCCACTGCGTGCGGGGAATGGGATCGCCTGCGCCCAAGGAATCGTGGCGCGAAGAATGTGA
>CALFSV010000134.1 GCA_937916485.1 uncultured Paracoccaceae bacterium
GCCCGAAATTTTGCGTACACAGTTTGCTGTGCCGTTTTACTTTGGTGGAACGTCGGTGTTGATCGTGGTTTCGGTAACGATGGACACTATCAATCAAGTACAGTCGCATCTTTTAGCACATCAATACGAAGGTTTGATTGAGAAGTCGCAGTTGCGTGGTAAAAAGCGTGGCCCCAGGGTGCCGACGCGCCGCTAATCTAGGAGAGCGAGATGGTGAATGTGATTTTGCTGGGTCCCCCAGGAGCTGGGAAAGGAACACAAGCAAAACGTATGGTGGATGATCGTGCCATGGTGCAGCTGTCTACAGGCGATATGCTGCGCGAGGCCAAAACCAGTGGTACAGCCATGGGGCTTATGGTTGCGGCGGTCATGGACCGTGGTGACTTGGTAACAGATGAGATTGTTATCGGCCTGATTGCTGAAAAACTTGAAACAGAAAATGCTGGTGGATTTATTTTTGACGGTTTTCCTCGCACTTTGGCTCAGGCCGATGCCTTGGGTGAGCTTTTGACTGCCAAAGACCTAAATCTTGATGCTGTTATTGAAATGAAGGTTGATGATGCGGCTTTGGTTGCGCGCATCACTGGGCGCTTCACCTGTGGCGTGTGTGGCGAAGTTTACCACGATTCTACGCGTCCGACCAAGCTTGTCGGTCAATGTGATAATTGCAGCTCTCATGACCTTAAGCGGCGCGCTGATGACACAGAAGAGGCGCTGCGCATCCGTTTGATGGAATATTACAAAAAGACGTCACCGTTGATTGGTTATTACTATGCCAAGGGTGCGCTGGTTTCGGTGGATGGTCTCGCGCCCATGGATGACGTAACGAGCGCCATTGGGAAAATTTTGCCGAAAGCATGATGAATTATTGCATCTTAAATTGCTTGACGCGCTGGTGAAAACCACATAAGTGACACCGTCCCCTAGGGGAATCGTGAGTGCTGATGCGCCTCGAATCGTTTCGACCTAAGATTTCTTTGGTCGTTGTTGTGAGAAAAGGTTCTGGCACTACGGAACCGCAACCAAAAGGAAAAGCGTTTGGCTCGTATTGCTGGCGTCAACATTCCGACGGGGAAACGCGTCCCCATCGCATTGACATATATTACTGGAATTGGCTCACACTCAGCAGAATTGATCTGTGAAGCTGTGGGTATTGATCGTGCGCGCCGCGTAAATGATCTTTCGGATGCCGAAGTGCTCGCAATCCGCGAACACATCGATGCGAACTTCATGGTAGAGGGTGACCTTCGCCGCGAAACCTCGATCAACATCAAGCGTTTGATGGACTTGGGCTGCTACCGTGGCCTGCGTCATCGCCGTAACCTGCCCGTTCGCGGTCAGCGCACCCATACCAACGCACGCACACGCAAGGGCCCTGCAAAGGCCATTGCTGGTAAGAAGAAATAAGGGGGCTTGATTAATGGCACGTGAAAAAAGAGCTCCGAAGCGCAAAGAGCGTAAAAATATTGCGGCTGGTGTTGCTCATGTGAACAGCTCGTTCAACAACACCAAGATCCTGATTTCCGACGTTCAGGGCAATGCGATTGCATGGTCTTCCGCTGGCACGATGGGTTTCAAAGGCTCGCGGAAATCGACGCCTTATGCGGCTCAGATGGCTGCAGAAGACGCGGGCAAGAAAGCACAAGAGCACGGCGTGAAAACGCTGGAAGTCGAAGTGCAGGGCCCCGGTTCCGGTCGTGAAAGTGCGCTGCGCGCGCTGGCCGCTGCGGGTTTCAACATCACCTCGATCCGTGATGTGACCCCGATGGCCCACAACGGCTGTCGCCCCCCAAAGCGCCGTCGCGTTTGAGTTATCATTGCTCCGGGTTGCGTTCGCGCAGCCCGGAACCGTTTCTTGACTACCTCGGGACGTCGCCTGTTTCTGGACATGAACAGGGGACACGAATGGAGGCACTAGAATGATCCATAAAAATTGGCAGGAATTGATCAAGCCAACACAGCTTGAAGTCAAGCTGGGCAACGATCCTGCGCGGCAAGCCACTGTTATTGCAGAACCTCTGGAGCGTGGCTTTGGCCTGACGCTGGGCAACGCTCTGCGGCGCGTGCTGCTGAGCAGCCTGCAAGGTGCGGCGATCACCTCGGTTCAGATCGATAACGTTCTGCACGAATTCTCGTCCATTGCCGGTGTACGCGAAGACGTGACCGACGTTGTCCTGAACCTCAAAGGCGTTGCGATCCGCATGGAAGTCGAAGGGCCAAAGCGCCTGTCGATCTCTGCAAAGGGTCCGATGGTTGTCACCGCTGGTGACATCTCAGAATCCGCCGGGATCGAGATCCTGAACAAGGACCACATCATCTGTCACCTCGACGATGGCGCGGATCTGTTCATGGAACTGACCGTCAATACCGGCAAAGGCTATGTTGCCGCTGACAAGAACCGCCCCGAGGATGCGCCGATTGGTCTTATGCCAATCGATGCGATCTATTCCCCGGTGCGCAAGGTCAGCTATGAAGTTCAGCCGACCCGCGAAGGTCAGGTGCTGGATTATGACAAACTGACGCTGAAGCTGGAAACAGACGGTTCGCTGACGCCAGATGATGCAGTGGCCTATGCCGCGCGGATCATTCAGGATCAGCTGTCGATCTTCGTCAACTTTGACGAGCCAGAGTCGGCCACACGTCAGGATGACGATGACGGTCTGGAATTCAACCCGCTTCTGCTTAAGAAAGTGGACGAGTTGGAACTATCGGTCCGGTCTGCAAACTGTCTGAAGAACGACAACATCGTCTACATCGGCGATCTGATCCAAAAGACCGAAGCAGAAATGCTGCGCACGCCAAACTTTGGCCGCAAGTCCTTGAACGAGATTAAGGAAGTGCTGTCGGGAATGGGTCTGCACCTTGGCATGGACGTCGAGGAATGGCCGCCAGAGAACATCGAAGACCTGGCCAAGAAATTCGAAGATCAGTTTTGATTTTTGAAATCGGCGGGCGGTCTGCGCCCGTCGATGAACGACCCGGGCCAACACGCCCCAAGGAGAGCCGGCGACACGCATCGCTGGCCGGACAAAGCAAAAAAGCCCGTAGAGGGCACAAATCGGAGATAAAGACATGCGTCACGCAAGAGGTTACCGCCGCCTGAACCGCACCCATGAGCACCGCAAGGCGCTGTGGGCTAACATGGCCGGCTCGCTCATCGAACATGAGCAAATCAAGACAACATT